>CAKZKR010000059.1 GCA_937124615.1 uncultured bacterium | reverse complement strand
TTTTTTTGAGGGAGTGTTTGAGGAGTGCACACAGCGGGACATGGAGGTTTGGAGATTTGAGATTAAGAGAGAGATGAGGAGTTTTGTTGGAAGTTTTTTTCCGCTCTGTGTTTTCTCAGTGGTTAAATTTTTTTATCACGGAGGAACAAAGGAATATGAAATATGTGGTATATAGATTTTAGGATTGAAATATTAGAAACGGGAGGGGTTGGATGGGGCCTTAGATTATGAGAAGGTAAAAGGTGTTTGGATGGGGAGTAAAATAGAGGGGAATGTTGTTATAATTTGGGTAAAGGTGTTTATGAAAGGTAGTAATTATTTTTTAAGGATTGAAAGGAAAAGAGATGGCAAATGTTCTTTCTGAGATGTTGATTCCGGTTGATTGTCACTATCAGATTCCGTTGCGGGCCTGTTCTTTTTTGATGATAGAGGATGGGCGGGCCAGTTTTGTGGATAATAATACGGTGTTTGCAGTTCCGTATTTGTTGCAGGCTTTGGAGAAACACAGGATAGCAAAGGAGAATGTGGATTATTTGATTGTAACGCATGTTCATCTTGACCATGCGGGAGGGACTTTTGCTTTGTTGAAGCATTGTCCAAATGCAAAGGTAATAGCTCATCCGAAGACGGCGAAGTTTCTTATACGACCGGAACGGTTAATTGAAGGAGCCCGAGGCGTTTATGGGGAACCGTTGTTTTCTCAACTTTTTGGTGAGGTGGAACCTGTGCCGGAGGAACGGATACAAATTGTTGCCGATGAAGAAACATTGTTGTGGGGGGAGCGAACATTGCGTTTTTTGCATACCTTAGGACATGCCACACATCATATATGTATCTATGACAGTAAGACGAATGGAGTTTTTACGGGTGATTCGTTTGGATTGGGGGTATCAAGTGACGAGACTTATGAAACGCAGTTTATGATTGTGAGTACAGCACCGGCTGATTTTGACCCTGTTGAAGCGGAGAAAACAATTCAGCGGATTGTATCGCTGAATCCGGACTATGTTTTTCTACCGCATTATGGTATTCATAGAGATCCGAGGCATTGTGCTACTTATTTGTTGCGTTCGTTGTCTGCGATGAATGTGCTTATGCAAACGGCTCTGGATAAGAATATTCCGGATGGGGAACTGATGGACTGGTTATATCCGAGAGTTGTTGAAGTAACAGAGGAGCAGATTAGGTGGTGTGGCGTAAGGGATGTTAAATGGGCCATGGATTGGCTCGGTGATGACCCACGGATTAATGCGATGGGCTTGATGATTGCTATACAGAGAAAGCGCGCTGGGAAATAAGGGGTCGTGGTTTATAGAGGTTGATTTAGACGCGTAAAAACCATTTTTTGCGGTATAGCAGGTATAGAATTGTCCATGTAATGATTAATACAAGAGCGGGGATGATATGGTGCAAAATAATAGGTGGCATGCGATTTCCAATAAGCCAGTGGAAGCCTTCTTTAATGAATGGGGCTCCCATATATGCAATAATTGCATTGGAGCCAATTACGGTAAAAGGGAAGGCCCATGTGATTAGCCCGCCTATTTCCATGATGAGGTAGAATAAAGCCAGTAATAAGTATGACCACCCACCAGACCATAATACCATTGAACTACTCCAGATATGTTTGATTATTGGGAAGTGTAAAGACCATAATTTGCCGAGACACAGACATAGGATTCCCATACCGACTAAAGCCCAGAAGGTTTTCCATCGGCTCTGAATGGTGTGTATCGTATAGCCTGCATGGACCCCTAACATGACGGTTGCAGAGAAACCTAAACTACTTAGTATCCATGTGTAATGTGTTCCATCGCGAAATTGGCCTAACAGGAGTTTGTCGATGTACATAGCCCAGTTCTGTTCGGGTTGGAGAATTCCTATCCCCACGCCCGGTAGTGGAATGAACATCATCCATATCCAGTAGATAAGAAGGAGACCCAATGTTATACATACATGAAAACGCAAAGGGATATATAAACATACAAGAGATGCAATCATATAGCCTATTGCGATGGCCTGTAATGTATTACTGAAAAGATGGAGTTTACTTAAATCGAATGATAGTAAATTCCCCTGAGCAATCATCCCTAGAATCCAGAGCAGGATAACTCTGCGAATCAGGCGAGTGTAAAAATTTGTATGACGGCCCTTACCTAATATGTATTTGTTCATTGAGAAAGGTATGGTTATTCCTGTGATAAAGAGGAAGAGGGGCATTATCATATCCCATGCGGAGAAGCCTTCCCATTCGGGATGTGAAAGTTGATATTGTAACCATGGGGGTATACGGCCAAATATTAATATAATGAAAGTAACGAGGACTTCTTTTCCCTGCATAATCCAGAACATGTCGAAACCGCGTAGAGCATCGACGGATAACAATCGAGGGATAGAGAGTTTTATATTGTTTTTCTCTTCTTTTGGAGGCATAGGAGGGTCCCTTCGTTGTGGTTTTTTGTATGATATTAATGTGAGGTGGTCTCATTATAACGAATGAGAGCGGAAGGAATAAAATGTTTTTTGGGGGGGCGTATGAGAGGGACGGTTCAGACGAGTCAGACAAAACGGACAGGTTATTGGAATTCAAGAAGGAATATATCGAGTTTATCTATTTTTTGAGAGTAGTGAATGATTCCATCGGAGAAGGAATTTATAATTGTAGAGTTGTTTATGTCATGTCTAATAATTTTCCCTTCGTTTTGCAAAAGCCAATCTTTTGAGGGGATTGTAAATTCCAATAGGCGTTCTTTATCGTCTGCATTTGCAACGGCTAATGCAGTTTTACCGTTAATGGAATGCCAGGGCATGGTAACTAATAGGGAGCCATGTCGTTGAAAGATTTTTCCTCCCTCTTTACGATAGGCATATACAGAGAGACCTATTTCGTTCCATGTGTCAGAAAGGTTTTCGGGTAAGGGTTTTAGGAGTTCTCCGTTCAGGAAATATTCAGGGAATTTATGGCGAAGTGTTGCAAGTTTTAAGACGAAATCTAATTCTTGTTTGCGGTTGTCCCATAGTTCTTTTTTGTAATTGGCTATCATGGGTTGTTGTCCCCAGACGAAGGCACAGGCTTGTTCATAACGGAATTGTGTGTTCCATTGCTCATCTAATATTTTTAGGGGCTCCATAGGAGCAAATTCGGGAGGCCATAGGGAATCGTAAGGGGGCTCGGTCAACGAAGCATAATTTCCGAATTGTAGGGCGATAGGGTGATAGACTGCCTGAAAAAGAGGAGCGGGGAGCCAACCGTTTCCACCGGAATACCTTCCTTTGCTAACCTGTAAACTTAAAAACAGGTCGAGATAGGGAAGCCATGCTTCGCCGCAGCCTTCTCCCGCGAGAACGACTGTATTATTGGGGTTGTTGTCTCGAAGTTCGCAATGATTTCGTATTTGAGTGGTTAATTTCTGGAATCCTTTCATCCAGAAGTTCTTTTCGCCGGGTGCATGCCCGTGATTAGTTGCAAAACAGGGGAGTGACGCACAGGCCTGGTCTAAATAAAAGCCTGCGATAGGAGTGTTGTTCCACATCGGAAGCATAACATTAAGTAGTGTTTTATGCCAGAATTCTGTCCCCATACACATGGGTGCGCAAGGTACAGGTTTAAAGATGTTGTATATTTCGGGATGAATCTTTCCATCTTTTCCAATGACAGCATAGCGTTCTGCTTTTTGTTCTTCCCATGAGCGAGTTGTAGTTCCCCATAGTCTCTGGTTGACATAGATTAAAGCATGAATCCCTTCTTTTTTTGCCTTTTCTAAATTTTCTGAGAAGGAAGTGTATCCTTCGCGAGGCGGTAGGTATTCAGGAAAACCGATATCGTAAGCACAGCCATGCCACCAGTGCCATAAAACAGAAACGGGCTTTTGTAGTCTCTGGGACATGTCTATGGCGGGTAGTAGTACTTTGTCGGATTCTGTACGGTTCCAGATCCAGAGAGCGGTATTTTCGACCCAGGGTGCTGTTCTATGGAGGGCTTTGCGGGATTTTTGGGCCCAGAATTGGTTTCGTGCCCATTGGCGATATAAGTAGGCCATTTCATACCAGTCGCCGTGGATAGCGGTCATGGAGATTGGGTAGGAAAGATGTAAGGTTTTGTCCTTATTATCATGTAAGTAGTTTTTCCATCCCAATCCTCCTTTTTGGCCGTTTCCGTAAATATAGGCGGACTTGAAACTTTGTTGGATGTCCTGGGTCCATAGGCAAAAACCGAATTTTGATGAATTGTATATTCCGAGCCATTGCATGGATAAGGTTCCGGGATATTCCCATTCGTTTTTGCCAGTGAATCCAGTGTTCTTTTCGGGATACATACGGCTGTCATAGATTTCACCCATCCAGTAAGGGACTACGATATGAATATCTGTTCCCATGTCGATGGAATCTAATTTAGGCAGGAGCAGTTCATTAAATAAGGGTTCCTTTGTTTTATAGGTAAATGATATTTGCAGGGTTTCTTCTTCGGTTATAGTTATCTGCATGGAGACCTCACTCAGGGGAATTTTATCTTTATCCTTTGTTGAATCATAAGACCATTTGAAAATTGTTGTATCTTTTTCGAATAGGAAGGAAAAAGTATTGGGATTTGACTCGGGATTTATTGGGGAACTGTAGCCCCTCAATTCCCAGATTGAACATGGAGGATCTAATAGGAAATGTTGTTCAGGATGAATGTTAGAACGGATTTCTTTTAATCGTCCTTTTTCAGATTCAAATATCCATTGGGCTGATTTAGCATTAAGAAGGATGTCTTCCGCCGGGCTAATATATTGGAAGATCATTAGGAAGAACAATAGGAATGTTTTTGAAATTTTGCTCATGGGAAAGCCCTTTTGTTTACGATATTTTAAATGACCCTTATTTGATTCAGTATAATTTAGTTTACTAAACAGGATACAGTATAAAAAAGGATGGGATATGAATATTCAATTATTACAAGGAAAGGTCGCATTGATAACAGGTGCAGGTAGGGGTATTGGGAAGGCTATAGCCCTTACATTAGCCCAGAAAGGAGTTCGTGTGGCGGTTCTTGCTCGAACAGCAACGGAAGTCCAAGAAACGGAATCGGAAATTAGTAACCGGGGAGGGGAGGCCCTGTCTTTAGTTGGGGATATTACGGATATGAATCGAATACAAGAATGTGTGGATGGTATACATCAGAAATGGGGAACCATCAATATCTTGATTAACAATGCGGGTTTTGGAAAGTTTAAACCTTTTGAAGAGTTATCTTTAGAAGAGTGGAAACAAACTATTGATATAAATCTTACGGGGACTTTTATTGTTACGAAGGCGGTTTTGCCAGATATGATACAGCAAAGGGGAGGGAGCATTATCAACATTTCCAGTGTTTCGGGGTTACGCCCGATTCCGAAACAATCGGCGTATTGTGCTTCGAAACACGGGGTTATTGGGTTGACTACAACGCTTGCGATGGAAATGAAACCTTATAATATTCGTGTGCATGCGATATGTCCCGGGGGCGTGATAACAAAACTCAGTCAGGAAAACATGTCGGAACGGGATATGAGTGATTGGATGGAGCCGGAGGATGTAGCCCATACGGTTGTGTATTTGTTAACACAGAATCCACGGGCGACAACGGATATAATTTATCTTCGTCGGTATGGGAGTGTTCCGTTAGGAGGATAAGGTCGGACGAGTCGGACAAGTCGGAGGAGGTAAAGGAAATTAATACGAGTTGATTTTGTGTTTCTTTTTATGGTATTACAATGTATTACTTCAGGTTGATGAAATTTATTTGTTAAAAAAAGGATGGCCACAATGTCTATAAATTCTGAACCTCAGGTTATTTCTTTCAAGGCAGATAAGGCTCTCTGGGAAGCATTGGAAGGGATTGCGAATCGTTCTGAATTTATTCGTAATGCTATTTTGATGGCATTGAATAATGTTTGTCCTCTGTGTGGTGGGACAGGGCTCATTTCTGCATCGCAAAGGAATCATTTGCAGAATTTTTTAAAGAATCATGAAGTGGTTATTTGTAAAGAATGTAATCAACGACACCTGACCTGCACACATTCATTGAAGAAATAGTAGAAAGGTTCTGTTGAAAATGAGAATATTGTTATACCTTGTTATTTTCATAATATTGTTTCTGAATCTCTTTTATCCGCTCTACACATGGGCCCATGCGGAGGGGAATGTTTATACCGCAGGGATTCCACCCATTGCAGGTATCCTCGACTACCTTATTCTTCCACAAGAAAAAGTGGAGATTGTCTGTGCTTCCAATGTAAATCCGCATACTTTTGATATATCTCCATCTCAATTGCAAAAACTAACGAAAGCAAGCATTTTTTTTCATACAAGGTTTCCGTATGAATTGAAGATTGTAAATGCACTTGTCCATACAAAGAGTGGCGTGCAATGTGTGGATGTAACCCAGGGAATTGTCTGGAGGGAAGGACATATCCATGCCGACGAAGAGCATCCCCATAAACATGAAGAAGAGGATAGAGACCTTCATTGCTGGTTGAGCCCTGTTAATTTAAAGATAATTTCTTCGAATATTTATACCGCTTTGATTTCGAGAAACCCAGAAAAGAAGGAGGACTATCATTATCGTTATGAGAAATGGATAGGTTCTCTTGAAGAGATGGATGTAAAAATAAAAAGTATTTTATCTCCTCATCAGGGGAAGAGCATTTTTGTTTATCATCCTGCTTTTGGTTATTTTGTTGAGTCGTATGGCTTGCGTGAGTATTGTATTGAGATGGAGGGAAAAAGTCCATCGCCAAAACAAATGCAGTTCTTGCTGGAAAAGATGAAGAAGGAGAAAACGAAAGTTATTTTTGTCCAGCCTCAATTTGACCCGAGACCTGCAGAAGTTATAGCCAAGGCTGTCGGAGGTCGGATAGAAGTGGTAAATGATTTTGAACGGGATGTTTTAAAACAACTTTTGTTTATTGCTGAGAAAATATCCGAGTCCTATAATTAAGAAAAAAAGCAGGTGTTTTGATGGGTTTATTAAAAAATAGTGAAAAGAATACATTGTCCTCAGGGCAGAGAAATTCTCCGCTTCCTGCTGTTTGTATACGGGATTTGTATTTTTCTTATCAAAAAGAAAATATTCTTGAAAATGTAAATCTGGATATAACATCCCATGAATTTGTTTCTATTATAGGTCCAAATGGGAGTGGTAAGACCACATTGTTAAAACTTATCCTGGGATTGTTGCAACCTCAACGGGGAACCCTTCATGTCTTTGGAGAAAAGCCCGAATATCGGAGAGACAAGATCGGATATGTCCCTCAGTATTTTCAGTTAGACCTTTCCTTTCCGGCTACTGTTCTGGAAGTGGTATTAATGGGATTAATTCATAAAAAACAATGGTTTTTTTATTCTTCGTCTGCAAAAAAGAAAGCGTTAGAAGTGTTGGATATCGTGGGCTTGCGTTCTTTATCCGGGGAAATGTTTCGTAACCTTTCCGGGGGACAACGACAGCGTGTTTTAATCGCGAGAGCACTGGTGAGCCAGCCTGAAATTTTACTTTTTGATGAACCTACCGCACATGTGGACACGGTAGCGGAGAAAAATCTGATGGATTTGTTAAAACAAATCAGTGGAATGCTTACAGTGGTGCTTGTTTCTCATGATCTGGGATTTGTATCGAAATATGTAGATACGGTGGTGTGTGTGAACAGGACGGTTCAAAAACATCCAACGAATGCCCTTACAGGAGCAATGATTCAGGAACTTTATGGGAGCCATATTGAGTTGGTTCATCATGAAATTGTCCAGCCTCAGGAGCGACATTATCATGGATGAATTATGGAGAGCATTTATGGATCCCTATTTCCCGTTTTTTAGGTATGCGTTTGTATCGGGAATTCTGGCAAGTGTTAGTTTTGGTATTGTTGGCTCGTATGTTGTAACAAAAAATATGGTTTCGCTGGTGGGGGCCATTTCTCACTCCGTACTGGCGGGTGTTGGGTTGGCTTTGTTTCTTCGACACCGGTTTCAGATTGAGGTTATTACCCCTTTTTATGGAGCCTTGTCGGCCGGTATTCTCTCAGCGTTTATTATTTCATTTGTCTCAAAGTATCTAACGGGTCGTCAGGATGCGGTAATTAGTGCAATATGGGCGGTAGGGATGGCAGTAGGGATGATTTTTTTGGCATATACACCGGGTTATATCGACCCGATGAGTTATCTTTTTGGGAGTACGATGCTTATCACAAAGAATGAGATTAAGAATCTTATACTTTTGGATATTGTTATTCTTGGAATTGCGTTTATGTATTATCCCCAGTTTTGGGCGTATTGCTTTGATGAGGAATTTGCCCGTGTGCGGAATGTCCCTGTGTTTTTTTTGAATACACTGCTGTTGGTTATGTCTGCTGTTACTGTAGTGATGATGATGCCTATGGTGGGGATTATTCTGGTATTAGCCCAGTTGTCTATTCCGGTGTTAATAGCAGAACAATTTGTAACCCGTCTTTCTTTGCTTATGTTGTGCTCAGTTATGCTTTGTATGTTGACCAGTTCGATAGGATTGGTTGGGAGTTATAAACTTGATTTGCCTGCAGGACCCATCATTGTATTAACTTCAATGGTTGTTTATATTTGTAGTTCTATCTTTATTCGTATCAAGAAAAGAATCCGTAAATATTTATGAGGATTAGGCGGTTTTTCCTCCGTCGCATACGAGGATTGCACCATTGGTATAAGAGGCGCTATCGGATGCTAAGTAGATTACGGCTCCGACAATTTCATCGGGTTGGGCGTGTCTTCCTAAGGGGGTTGTTTGAACATACCGTTCGTGGATTTCGGGTGTGTCTACGAGGACGGAAGCAAAGCGTGTTTCCGTTAGACCGGGACAGACCGCATTGCAACGCACACCGGCAGGACCTAATTCGCGAGCAAGGACTTTGGTTAGCATGATGACTGCCGATTTGGTCATAGAGTAGATCCCCATGAAAGGAGAAGGGCTTAAGCCCTCAATAGAGGCCATGTTGATAATTACTCCCTTGCCTTGAGACACCATCATTTTCCCTGCTTGCTGGGACATTAAGAAATAACCTTTACAGTTTACTTCAAAAGTTTTATCCAATACGGTTTCTGGGGCCTCAAGAATAGGGCCAAAATATGGATTGGTTGCGGAATTGTTTACCAGGATATCGAGCCTCCCGAAATCGTTTTGGATGCGCTCAAACAGGATAGAAATATCCTTGCTTCGTGCACTGTGGCATACAATGGGTGTGGCTTTCCCAATTGTTGAATTTATCTCGTTGGCTGTATCTTCTAATGGCTCTGCGTTTCGTGCAGTAATGATAACATGAGCTCCGAGTTCCGCCAGACCGCATGCGATGGCTTTGCCAATTCCACGACTGGCTCCGGTGATAAGGGCTATTCTTCCATCGAAATTTATTTTTTCACGAATAGAATAACTTAAAGGAGTTGTTTCAATGGCCATTATAGGTTCCTTAATTATGTTTTGTATTTATATGTTTATTTCCATTGTACCAAATATTGGTTAAGAAATAATATTATTATTTTAGTAAAGAAGTTATAATATTTTATGCACTCTTACTGCATAAAATTTATATATTTTATGCAGTAATATAATTATTTGGGTTAGGCTTGAAGGAGCCATTTCCAGAGGGGGATATATTGAATTTTTTTCTTGTTCACAATTTCCTCTGTCTCGGTGTGTTCCGTGATAACAAGAAGGTTCCCGCATTTGAATTCTTTGCTCGCGCTGAGGAGAGCATCCAATTCTCGTTTTTTTGTGTCCGGGCTGTCTATATGGTAGCAGACCTGGATTAACTGCTTTATTTTTGTTCCGGCTCGGATTACGAAATCTACTTCGTGTTTGTAAATATCCTGCCAATAATAAAATTCAGTATCATCCTGATATTTTCTTCGCCATAGTTCCAGAGCCACGATATTTTCGTATATTTTCCCTTTATCGGCGGAAGTCTTAAAACTTAAAGAATGAATCATTCCGGGGTCGATACAGTAACATTTCCTATTGGCAAGGAGGCTTTCTTTATATTTGTTAGTAAGTCGTCGAACGAAAAAGAAGAGATAGGCTTCTTCCAGAAAGAGGGTGTAGTTCAGGGCGGTGTGGATACTTTTCAGATTAAATATATTTTTTATTTTGTTAAAACTTATATAACCGGAATGATGGGTGATAAGGTAATGGGCTATGTCCATGATGGTTTTTACATATTTTATTTTGTGTCGGAGTACAACATCGCGGGTGATTAAGGTAGAATATAAAGACCTTAAGTAAGACTTCGCATCCATTGTTTCTTTTAGTGTTTCGGGAAAACCTCCATAAGTGAGGTAGTCGTTGAATTTTCTTTTTATTAGGGCGGTTTCTCTTGTAGATAGGTGTTCTTTTACTTTTATCCCGTAGTATTTCAGGTATTCTTCAAAAGAGAAGGGAAACAGTTCCAGAGATATGTGGCGACCTGTTAGGTGGGTTGCCAGGTCGCGACCCAATAATTTTGCATTACTTCCTGTTACGATGATATTAAAACCCTGTCGATGAAGGCGGTTAACGAATAATTCCCATTGGGGTATGTTTTGTATTTCGTCAAATATGATGTATTGAAATTCTCCATAGACTTCGTAAAATGCCTCAAGGATGGCGTTCAGGTCTTCTGCTTCCAGAGAGAACAATCGCTCATCATCAAAGTTTAGATAAGCCACATGTTTATTGCGAAAGAGTTGATGAGCGAAAACAGATTTTCCACACCTTCTTATACCGGTGATGACTTTGATGATGTCGGAATCGGCTTGTTTTTGATATGTTTTTAACAAAGAGCGTTCGACGAATTTATCCCGGTTTGAGAGGTGCTCTAATTCTTCTTTCTGGTCTAATACAACTTGTTGTATAAGATAATTATTTTTCATAATGCATATTATTTATATATTTTATGTATTTCCACTGCATAAAATTAATATACAATAACACAGGATATATAGGAGTGTCAAGAAATAATTTATTTTTCGTGTAATTGAATTTCTGCGGAAAGAAAGCCCTTTTCTGAATATACACTTACTGCTACAAGATTTTCATATTTTCTATTGAAAAATAATTCCGTTATGACCTCCCCATAAAATTCAATCCAACGCTCGTGGTATATATTTTCAAAAGGGATGCCTTTGCGAAGGATTATGAATATCCTGGATGTGGTTGGAGGTATTTTGTTAAGAAATGTATCGAACTCCTTTGGGCCCGGGGGGGTATCCCGGACGCTTCCCGGAACAAAGCAAAGACTGCGTCGATTATCACACATTACGGAGAGGTCGAAAGTAGAATCGCCCATAATCCAATCTCCGGGTTGTGTATTTGAACAAACCCATGCTCCACGGACATTGTTCCGGGAAAGGGTCGTAGTTGTATAGAAGAAGTCATTGTTACATGGATATATAAAAGAGAACAGAAATATAGAAATAATTGCTCCGATTGTGATGGCTCCTGAAGGGAGGGCCATTATTTTATCGCAAAGAATTGATACCCGAATAAGCATCACCACGGTAAAAGGCAGTAAGAGACGATGTCCTAATATGTCAATCTGGTAAAGGGACGCATATAAAGATACTACTGTAAAGTAAAAAAGTCCCCATGTTGTAAGCATCACACAGAAGCGGTTGCAAAAGAAGGATCTTATGGAGATGTTTTTTCTTCGTATTAAGAAAACCAATAAGCAGATCAGAAAGAAGGACAATAGAAGACTTCCCTGTATTTCGGAAGGTATAATATTGGGAGGGAAGCACTCCTTTATCAGGGAAAGAAGAGCGAATTGAAGATTATGTAGTACAGGGATATGGTTTAAGGGGCGTGAGTTCCCCATTATGGTCCCTGTTGCTATTATATTGCGAATCAGAACTGGAGCAGAAATACAGGCCCAACCGAAGATGTATGTGAATTCATTTAAGGTAATGTTGATCATTTTTGTTTTGAACGAATGGTTTTTTGATGAGATTAATCCGAGGGAAAAGATTAACAAAAAACCGTATGGAAGTAGTATTCCTTGAATATAGCGGATTGAAAAAGCAATTCCCGCATTGATACCGGCAAGAAACAAGAGTTTTTTATAATTTGGATTTTGATTTTCTGTGATGAACCATAGGGTGAGAAGCATAAATGGAATAACGATTCCGTCACTCCATACCCATGAGTATGTGTAGATGATAGGATAGAAAAGGGATATAAGGAGGATTCCCCAGAGTCCTGTACGAAAATTATAGATGCGGGTTAATAGTAGTGTTATGGTTATTATAGTGAGGATGAACGATACCCAAACAGCAATTGCACTTGCAATGGTAAAAGGGATGTTTGGGACCATCGTTTTTATAAGGTAGATATATACTGGAAAACCGGGTGCCCAATAACTAACGGGAATATAAGAAGTTTCTCCGTTCCAATGTTCTAATTCACTGCTTAAAATAAAAGAATGGACGATTCCTCGCCCATGATAAATATTCTGTGAAGTATCCAAGTAAATGTAGGAGTCGGGGGATAAAGATAAGCCCTTTTTTATAATTTTGAAAAAACTTATACCTGAAATGAGGGTAAGGATGAGGATGATAAGGATTAATGTAATCCAATTGTTTTTTTGTTTCAATGTGGACATGCGGAAGCAGGTTATCGCTTCTTTTGAAGTTGATTTATTCTTTTTTCTAATTTAGGGTTGGGTTCTCCTGAGAGTTCTAAATAACGCTGGTAATATCCCTTTGCCTTTTCTGCGTTTTTCTTTTTATCAGTGAACATATATGCCAGGTTGTAATAAGCAGGGGCATAGTCTTTACCTTCCGGTGTCTGGATGACCTCTTCCCCCAGTTTTATTGCATCATCTACTTTTTTTGATTTATATAAAGCAGAAGCGAGAGCATTACCCCATTCGGGTTTTTGTTTATTTTTGTTCCAGGCCTTTTCGAAGAAGGGAACGGCTTTCTTTGCATTTTTTGTATATAGTTTTGAGATACCGCAAGAAAAATAATAGTCCTCTGTGCTATCCAGTTGTAATTCTCCACATAAGAAAGCAATGGATAATTCAACGCCACGCTTTTCTGCTTCTTTAAAGTTTTTGCCGTTATTATCTGTCCAGCGTGTCAGGGCATTTTTTGCCATTATCAATCGGGGAGAAAACATATTGGATTTGAAAGGATTAAAAAAGGTATCGAAAGATTGGTCTACTTTGATGTCTTTATCGGGTGTAAGGACGAACTCTTCTCGCCATAATGTTTTTGCTTTTTTTACATCATAGAGTATTCCCTTCATACGGAAAAACATTTCCCCTTCTGGACCATAAATTCCTGCGGTTATTTTGAGATCAAAAAGGAGATGGAAGCCTTTATTTCGGAGTTGTGTAAGTCGCTCTTGTTGGGCTTCACGGTCGGTCTTGTATTTTGCCGTGGACCCTAAGGGTGGGACTTCGATTATCTCCGCATGTAATTGAGTTTTTAATGTGTGAAGAATGGCGTCCTGGAACAATTGTATGCTGTTCAAATCGCCGACTCCTGCTTGCAAATCTTTTCGATAATTTTCATTCTGGACTTCCGAAATGAGTGCTCCTGCAAGTCGTGCCGAACTATGGATAATTTGTAAGGTTTGTCGAACGGGGGAGACGGCTATGACAAATTCATCAGGAACGGCGTCGATAGAAATGGCTATTTTTTGTGCTGATTGCAAAATGTTTTTCAGGTTGTCGTTTTCTTTTGCATAATTGTTGTGTGAGATCAGTAAAACAGTCGCGATTGTTAAAAAGAAAAAAGGCTCTCTCGTCATCCCTTGCTGTTTCATATTCTTTGCCTTTCGTTGTTCGTATTTCCGTTTGTTTCTATTATCTCATTCTATCACAAGGAGTAAAAAGAACCCTACTGAATATCTATCAAAATTGGATTTCGATGGTTTTTTCTTCGTTGGGAGGAACTATTTCAAGGTTATTTAATTCCTGTTTTTTATTGTTGTCGGGGTCGAGTACTTCGATACGATATTTGCCCTCATGAAATACGAAGGGTTTGAAAGTTTGTGAGTTTAGCCGGAGTGCATATTCTAAACTATTATCTTCTGCATTTCGGACTTTTATGACGGGTTGTTGTATTCCTTTTATGTTTAATGCAGGTAGGTACCCTTTTATATTACTTCTGTAGTTATCAAGTTGATGGATGGTAATAGGCCAGCCTGTAAACGGTTTTGCTGTTTCAAGTGCGGGTGATTCCCATCGAGGCCAGCATTCGAAGGTAATGGTTCGCTCGCCTTTTTTGAGGCGGATAATTCCATAACCTGTTGCGGGATTATATAGTTCTTGGGGTTCTTTACTGTAAAGGTGGGGATTGGCGACTGCATGGATTGTGATTTTGTTTCCAAAACCGTCTTCATATTCCCCCGTATAGCGGGGTGCATCTTCTTTACGATTATTGCCGGGTAGGGGTGGAAACCAACGGCGGGGGAAACGAGTTCCTACTGCAGGGACTAAAAAAGCATAGGAAGAGTCATTCCAGTTTTCTACTCCATATTGTAATGTGAGTCCTAAATGTTGGTCTCCGCAGATATGAAAGGCGAAACCTTTTCGCCATAAACGGAGGGCTTCGTTTCTTGCGGAAGGAGGCCAACCATTGGTATCGGCGTCTGCGGTGATTTTATAAAATTCGGGGTATTCATCCGTTGGATAAAATTCTAACTTTGGGATGACATAGTCCCGGGTTTCATTTGCAGGAAGGGTCGTGGCACTTGCATAAAGTGTTTGAGAGAGGATTACCTTGAATTGTGCTCCATATGCCCAATCCTCTACCCATGAATTTAAGAATTTCATCTGGCGTTCGTCTAAGAGTTTCGCACCGGGGGCATCGGCCTCTTTCTTGGGGTCAAAATTGTGATTCTGGAACCAGCCGTTTTCGCACTGGCTATCAGGTAGGAACTCTTTCGGTGAGGATTTGAATTTGCGGTCTTCTAAAATAGCCATGCTGATTCCTGCGTAGATAATGTCTGTGTAGTAGACGCTAATCCCTTGTTCTATAGGTGTAGGGTCAAAAGGTGGAGGCAAATTGGCAGTTTGGGTTTTTTGGACGGCATTGACAAATTCGGGGGGATGTACATAACCGCCGTCGTCCTGCACCTTTGCAGGTCTTCCACCCGCCCCCCACAGATTTCCTTGATAAACATCGTGGTCGTCGGGTATACAAACTGTGGGACGTTCCCGGGTTAAATGTCGAAAAGACCAATACCAGAGATACCAGCGATATAGGTAATCGAGAATATGTACTTGTTTTTGTGTGGGACTTGCGTGTTCATAAATCTGGTCTCCGGAGAAGAATAGGAAGTCAGGGTTATGATAGTTTAACTTACTTACAAGGTCTGCATGTGGGAACCAGACCTTTTCAGGGGTCCAATCAAAAGAGCCTTTATCCACTCCGTCTCCACCTACTATCCTTGCACAGGAGAGCCCTGCCAGAACAAAGGGATCCTGTTCTTTTGGTTCTTTCCGAATCGTGCCGTAATAAGCAAAGGAACGCAATTTCCCAGTTGCGTCATGGGCTTGTGTAACGACACGATACTTCACATCCTTATTCCCTTCCCACTTTGGGACTTCAAATTGTGCTACCCATGCAGTTCTATCTATTTTTGTTCGTGAAATTTCAAACCATTTCATACCGCGTTCTACTTCCAGACTTACCTCTTCACCTTCTCCGTTTCCTAATGGAAATAATTGTGCGGATAGGTATAAGTTTCCGCGACTTAGTGTATAAAGAGCACCGATAATAGGTCCGATGTCTTTTTCTTCTGAATTTACTTCGGTAATCTTGCTTCCTTTCATTTCGAGATTTTGAAATGCGAAATTAGCAGGAATAGAACCTTTCCCTGGATGTGATACCAGAGCAATATTTCCTTCTACCTGTTTTACATTTATTTTTTCGAGCGATACATCGGATAACAATTCATTTGTTTCTGCATTAAAGACATATAACCAGAGATGTATCCATTCTCCTTTTTGATTTCCTTGAACTTGAATTCGATATAAGGGACAAAATGTTTGCGGTATTTTTCCTGTGCCAATTACGGGTGCGTTTGTTTTCGTAAAATCTCGGAAGTGGGCTCTTCCGTTTTCGTCTATCCCGCCCATGATACCGCCGTTAATGCCGGGACTGTGATGTATCAATGCAGATGCTTGGAAATCCATATCGCCACCGGCACCTATTAATAATCCTGCAAAACTATCCAATAACTCTGATGTTGGTGATAAAGGTTTGACTACTATTTTAATCTGGAAAATTCCTTCTTCTTTGCCTATGCGATGACTTAATATATGAGCAGTTCGATAATCGTGTTTCGTATCCTTTGTTACACTTTTTATTCCTTCTGCTGAACAGCACCAATCCTGTAATCGATTTGCCCAAAGATAGGGTCCCAACCAGATTCTTTCTGTAGGAGCAGATAAATTATATTTTATTGTAGTATCTAAACTATGTATTTCTTGGGTATTAGACAATAAAAAGAATAAAGGGAAGATAAATGTTAGAATAGAATAGGGATGGTTTTCCATAGCACGGTTTCTATTTCTGCTCATAATGAATACCTCCAGTTCCGATAAAATAAACGCCCCAATAGTTAAAAAATTAGCAGATCATTTTAAAATATGTTAATATTATTATATAGATTTTGTAAAGGAAAGAATAAAATTATTGATTTGTATTTTGGCTGATATAAAAGTATACTAATATATAAAGATATAAATAAAACAATAACTGGAGGATGGTTATATGTTGAAGATGAAGTTTGTATGTTTTGTGGTTATTTTGGGTTTGGTGACCCTTCCCTTCTTTGCAGGGGCAGAAGCACTTAATTTGGATTTTTGTGATAGTCTTCAGAAGGTACTTGAGAATTCCCTCCTGGAAGGTGTCGACTTAGGGGAATTTCAATATTTCTTAGATATGTTCCAACCTAATAGTATGGATTTAAATGGCAAGATATACGCAGACCTACGGACGGTGCCCATTCCTAATGTTGCAGGTCTTACAGAGGTGCAAGCAAAAACTGTTTTAAGAGCATGGGGATTTAATGTTGTAGAAACATTCTATACAACTCATCCTTCTGTTCCTGAAGGTGTTGTGATACGCACAGACCCGGGAGCCAATAAGAAGGTTATAGCAGGTAGTGATGTGCGTCTTCGTGTGTCGACAGGTACTGGAGATGAACAACAACCATCGAATGAAATTCCTGCGGTAGAGTTTGTTGGCAATTTGAGTGGGAACGGGATTTTAGATATTGCCAATGAATTTGGACTTATGCAAAGAATTTTGAATGACGCAAGTTTCAATAATGGAGTTTTAACTCATGAACAGGTTTATAATGCGTGGATTCATAATCTACAACAATTTCAGACGGATATGGGTCCTACCCTTTCTGCAATATTGCCCGGTTTAATTCCAGGGTTACAGGAAATTTTCCTTGCCTATTTAACTTTAGGCGATGGAAATTATACGATTTATTCGCAACCTACACCGAATGAATTTGAAGGGTATATGAATGGTGGGGTGATTTCTCCGCCTACCCCCTCTATTGCCAAAGGCACAGTTAAAATGACGCAAACATTAAATGAAGGAAAAACCAACATCACGGGGATTACCTTTGATATTTCCCTGACAAATATTTCCGGTATTACATCCATAACGGCGGTAAAAATCGGAGACCCTGCTTTTACATGGTGGTCTTTGGGTTTTGGTAAAGGGGATTATAATTTTTCCTATACTATAACTGCTGATGAATTGGCCATGATTGATACCACAAAGGTATTCCCCAATGATGATTACTGGAATACTTTTTATATTATTGTGAAAACACAGGCTTATCCGGATGGAGAAATTGCAATTCGTTTAGGTGATTTAGAACCCCGCTCCATCTTAGCAGAGGGCCAGGGTTCGTTTGGTATCATTGCAGGTTTAATTGCTTTGTTAGATGAACAATTGAGAAAAGCAACACGTGAACAATTTGGAACGGAAATGGGATTTGATAATCCCTATCTGAATAAGGAGAATTATGTTGGATTAAATGATTTGCTACCCGAGGCGGATGCGGATGGTGATGGTGCCAGTAATCGTTGTGAGTATGAGTGGTTTGAAAAAGAATACTGCAGAGAACTTCTTGCAAAATGTGCAGGGAGTCAGGTTATTACAAAAGAGGGTGTGGATACAGGAAGTAATAGCACAAGGAAAGGAAGTTTTGTATTCCGGTTGTGGTATGATCCTGAGTCTGATGAGATGTATATGGATGTTGAAATTACACCTGCGGTGACATTAAGTAAGATAACACAAATCGGCATTTTTGATGGTAAAAACAATACAAGTCCTCTGATTTATAATTTTCCAGGTCCATTTACAACCTCCCCTTATAGACATACTATCACACAAGGAGAATTTGAAAACTTACCAGAAGCGGAAAATCCTCATTTGATAATATGCACGAGCAACCAACCGGGGATTACAGATCGTGGTGAGATTGGAGCCAGTTTAATCCAGTATTGTCCTTCTATCTTTGGTTCATCAGGTAAAGGATTGTTACAGCCAAAAGAAGAGGTTATCCGCTATGTAGAGGCCGCGTTGACCGCGTCGTTGCGTCCGGAATATTGCACCATGTTGAGCGGATGTCATATACAACTTAAGAATGACAGGGTCGTTCCTCCTGTTCCGCCTATTTCCAGTGGAACTGCTTATGTAGACACGATATTGTATCTTGATTCTCAGCAAGTTTCGTATAAGATAACGATAGAACATACTGTCAGTAATCCAATTTCAGCAGGTCTTTATGCAGGTGATGTTGGCGAAAATGGTTCACTTGTTTTAGACTTGGGGAATCCCGCATCTCCTATAGAAAGGGTCTTAACACCCGGAGAATATCAGCTTGTTACAGGATCGAAATTATATATTCTGATTACCAGCAGTGGTTATCCGAATGGCGAGTTAAGGGCCCAGTTGGATTGCACAAGTCAATTGCGATTTGTTAATGCCAGTTTTGATTCACAAACCTTAGATGTATGTATGAATGGATTGCCTGCTTTTGTTTTGACGGAGTATCCTTCTGTGACAGGTTATATAACTGTTTTTTCTAATGAATATAATTTACGGGTACTTCCCGGTATGGGAACGATTGATACTTGTTCCAACGCTCCCATTCTTTCAACATCTTTAGATGTGGCCGGGGATAGTAGTATGACGATAGTGGCTACAGGATTTGTGGATAGTCTTGAGTTATTCGCTTTGGCAGATGATAATCGTGCCCCGGAAGAGGGATTTGCTAAAATCCGCTTTGTAAACGCTGTGAAAAACGGTTATGATGTAGATTTTAGTTTCGCAGGTTGGCCACCTGAATTAACACCATTATTCACCGATATCTCTGCTTTGACCTCCACACAGTATTATGGAATTGCAGCACCGGATGTTTTAGATATTATTATCACGCTTTCTAATGGTCCCGAGATTGTAATCGCGACAGCGGAAGATGTGCAATTCCTCCCCGATGGTGTATATACAATATTCCTTGTTGGTCCTGTTCCATTAAAGAATGGATACCAGATATTGGTTGCTGAAGATAGACCGGGTGAATTACCTCCCGAGGGCGAAGGTGTCGTTGAAGGGAGTCCTGAAGGTATCGTTGAAGGGGAAGGGACACCGGAAGGTGTTATCGAAGGAACCCCTGAAGGGGCACCGGAAGGCCCTGTTGAAGGAGAAGGAACGCCAGAGGGAACTCCGGAAGGTGTTGTTGAAGGTGAAGGAGAAGGGGCTGTTCCACCGCCTCATAGTGCCGACCAAAATGGAGATAATCAGATTAATTTAAGTGAATTGTTGAGAGTGATACAGTTCTTTAATTCTGGTGGATATCACTGTAACCCGCAAGGCGAAGATGGCTACGCACCGGGTCCGGGTGACCAATCCTGCACACCTCATGCATCAGATTATAACCCTCAAGATTGGACTATAAGCTTGAGTGAGTTACTGCGTCTGATTCAGTTCTTCAATATTGGTAGATATCACCCATGTCCAGGAGTGGGTGAAGATGGATATTGCCCAGGACCCGCGTAGTATTTAGAAAATAAAGAACCTGTATGTAGAGACGAATATGCATTCGTCTCTACATTTTTTTAGATTTTTAGGAGGATGTAATATCATCTCGTTAGAAAATGAGATGTTGAGTGAATTGTATCATATATAAAAAGAAAGGCGGCGAGTTAAGTTTTAATTACGATTAATTCCTATATGCATGATATACTTGTTACTTAGGTGATAAGAGATATTTAATAAACAATCATGATATAAAGGATGTAAATATGAAATATATGTATATGTTTCTCTCAGGGGTACTTGTTTTTTTATCCTCGTGTCAAACCGGACCGGAAGGAGGAGTTGTAAATAAGGTGCTTTCGGATTTTGGGTTGCGTGAAAAACCTGAAGGATATGTAAGTGAAACGGATAAAGTTTTTCAACGATTAGGGGAAATTGGTGCAACGGAAATGCAAAGGCTGAACCTTGAAAATCGACATGGTGAGGTTAAATTTGAACAGAAGGGAGCAAGGGGCGAGTATTATAAAGAGGTAAAGCTGTACACGCAATATTATCCGCTGGATGCGAAACCAGTTAGTCATTCGGGGGAAAGTGGACAATCTTATACTGCGGTGATTGAGTATGCGTATAGTATTTACCGAAGTGCTTCGAAACCCACGCGGACCGAGGCTCAGGAAGCGACTGCGGACATCCCTGCAGGGGTTGAAGGGCGTGAAACATATCGATACTCGTTAGGTCCGGCGGGTGTATGGAATGGTGCGAAAGGGCAGAAGATAAAGAGTAATTGATTTTAAAATGTGCGGGGTCTGACAGATCAGATAAGTAGCACAAGTCGGATGGGACAATAGAGTCAGAAAAAAGGGAATGAGGTTGTTTTGTTTGTGAGGTTCGAATTACTTTACTTTTAACTTTCTAATATAAAATCTTTAAGTTTTTTGCCATGTCAATGGGCTTTTGAGTATCTTCTAAAGTAATTTCTTCAGTATTGTATAGATAGCGTGTCGTAGTTGTGTAAATTATGAACTCATAAACCTTTTTAAATCATACTTTTAAATATCCTTCCATATAAATATTGAGAGACCTTCTGTTGAACTGGCCTCCGAAATTGTGCCAATGATTTCTTTTCGTTCCATCGGGTTATTTTTCATGAGGGTATTGGAAAACATCGGTAAGCCAGTGGAGGAAGGAGTGAGTTCCGGAAAATTTGGGGAGGGTTTGAATGAGTATTTCTAATTCTCCGCGATCGAACCAGAATCCGTGATTGTTCGGGCAGGTATCACAAAGGATGGTTTCGTCTTGGAAAAGCGAAAATTTATTCATATTGGTTCTACAACGGGGGCATTTTTTCTTTGTTTCTTTGGCATTGGATTTAGTGAAGATGGTGTGTTCATCAAACTCTGCTTCGAGTATCCATTGCAATTCTTCCGCATCGAGCCAGATTCCAAGACAGTTGGAACAAAAATCTAATTCGATGTTTTTATACTCCATGATGAGTAAGATTTCTTTTTTACAATTGGGACAAAACATTGGGAAAATACCTTTTATTTTATGTATACTTTATCATATCAAATATAAAAGTAAGTTATATCTGTCATTTTATAATAAGAAAGGGAAAAATATGTCGATGAATCGGCGGGAGTTTTTGCAAGGGACTATTGCCACAGGCTTGTTACTACCGAATCTTCCATTTTGTGGGTCGGAACAGGAGAAGGAATTCAATGTGGTGATGCTGATGTCGGATGAGCATAATCCGAAGTATAGTTCGGTTTATGGGCATCCGTTTGTTCAGACACCGAATTTGGAACGGATGGCGAAGAAAGGCGTGGTTTTTGAGAACGCATATTGTCCTTCTCCGTTGTGTATGCCAAGCAGAAGTTCGGTTATGAGTGGGCTGTATAACCATGAGACACGATGTTATAGCAACTGCACCTTGTTTTTGGATGATTTTCCTAATTACGGAGCGGTTTTGGCCGAGCAGGGCGTGCATACGGTATATGTGGGCAAGGCGGATGTATATCGGAAGATTGAGGAGATGGGTTTTAGCGAGGTATATCACGGATGGAATCGGGGGGTTCCGGGCGATGAGTCGATTGAACGGAAGCCGTTGTTTATTCGGAAAGGTGCAGGTAAAGACCGGGCAAAAGGTTGGGGTCCGCGTGAGAATCCACATCGTAAGGACCGGTTAATGGTGGACACGGCGGTGGAATGGTTGAAAACGAAAGGGGTGCAGATGAAGAAACCGTTTGTTTTGTGGGCGAATATTTTGCCTCCACACTTTCCCCATTTCACGGATCCAAAGTATTGGGAGATGTATGAAGGGAAAGGGGATTTTCCGAAGTATGGTCCGGATGAAGAATCTGCAAAGCATCCATACGCGGTAGACCTGCGAACGCATTTTGAGACAGACCAGATTCAAGGGGAAGATGTATTAAGATTGAGGCAGGGATATTATGGTTGTGTGAGTTTTGTGGATGAGATGATTGGAAAGATTTTGGACGCGTTGGAAGAAACAGGCTTGGAGAAGAACACTATTTTTATATACACTTCGGACCATGGAGAAATGTTGGGCAAGTTTGGAATGTGGTGGAAATGTTCTATGTTTGAAGATTCATTGCAGGTGCCTGTAGTAGCGTGTGGGCCGGGTTTTGAGAAGGGGCTTCGGGTTCGGACGCCGATTACTACTCTGGATGTGCAAGCGGGATTTTTCCATGCGACCCAGCGAAAACGGCCATCAAATTGGAAAGGGGAATCTCTACAAACTTTACAAAAAGAAGCCCCGAATCGATATGTTTTCTCGGAGTATCATGGGCACGGAACACGCGGGAGTAGTTTCATGGTTCGGAAAGATGGTTGGAAATTTATCTGGAATTCAGATGCTCCCCATCAATTGTTTAATCTGAACGAAGACCCGGAGGAATTGAAAAATCTGATTAAGGAGGACTTATCTACCGCACCTGCAATTGCCCGGGAACTTAATGATTATCTGTATTCTATCTGTGACCCTGTCGCGGAAACTCAAAAAGCCGAAGAGAAGATACAGAGGCAATTAGCGGAACTCCGCCGAATGGGAAAAATAGCATAATGAAAAAATTTGCTGGGTGGAGGATAGTGGCTTTATTGCTTGCTATGATGTTGGGAGGGGCTTTGGCCTGTTTTTGTAAGGAGCCATGGGAGTTTTTTGCTCTTCATGCGTTTGACCATCTGGATAATTTGGATAAACAGGCGGAACCTGCCCGTTTATGTGAAGTGTCTGTACTATATGCGACGGGCGTTGGGGTGTGCCAGTATATGGGCCTTCCGGAGAAGGAACCATGGGAAAGCATCAAAGCGGATACAAAAAAATATGTTCATCATGCAAAATCCCTGGGAATACCTGTAGTGTTGGGTTATCTCTGCTCCACATCTATTGTAAATTTAGAGACCTTTGACCGCAATTGGAGTGAAGAGTTCCGAAGTCAGTTTAATACCCCTCCGAAAGATTGGCTTCAACAAGATGAGCATGGGAAGCCGTTGCCTTCGTGGTATGGTGGAGATTACAATCCGGCCTGTATGAATCACCCGGATTGGCGTAAGTATCAGAAGTATATGGTAAAAATGCAGTTGGAGTTGGGAATGGATGGGATATTTTTTGACAATCCGACGGTACACGAAAAGGGATGTTATTGTCCTTGTTGTATGGAAGGCTTTTTGAGATATTTGAAGTCTGAGGGGATAGAGGTAACGGATACTTCGCTGGAAAATTTGCGGAGGTTAGCAAAGGGAAAAGGGGAGGTGTTTAAAAAATTCCGTTGCACAATTGCTCGGGATTTCTTTGCGGAGGTAAGAGATTATGCGAAGTCACTCCATCCACAGGCAATTATCACAGCCAATAATAGTCTTAATTTGCCGGAGGTCCTGTTCTCACAGTGTCATCAATATGCTTATAACATCAAAGAAATGAGCAAGGCCCAGGATTTCGTGGTGATAGAGGATATGCGGACTGCACCTCGCACAACAGCGGATGGGAAAGTCTATGAGATGGGACCTGTGTATAGTCTGTTGAATGCAATTCTTGGCGGGAAACCTTTGGTTGCTGTTACGATTGCAGATAGCGATTATCATACCCCTCCAAACCTTACCAACCTTGCGATATTTGAAGGCTTTGCCCACCAAACAAATTATATGCTCTGGCCCACCTGGCAGGAACAATATCGGGATAAGATGATGCAGGCCGTCCGTCCCTTTGTCCTGTGGCTTCAAAAGCATAAGGGACTATTTGAACAATCACAACCCCGGCAGGATGTGCTCCTCTACTTCCCTTTTGAACAGTGGGTTCATAATAAGGAATGTAAAGAGTTAGATATTACGAGAGAATTACGGAGGAGAAACATACAATTTGGTGTTGCCTCGGAAGAAAACTTTGAGGAGGCTTTTAAGAATGCAACGATTATAATCGCAACTCATCAGGATTTTACCCCCTCTTCACAAAAAAATAGCATCCTTAAACTCTGCGAAATGCATAAAAAACATTTTATAGAAGTAAAGAATACATCCTTTGTAAAGGAAGTTGAAAAATGCCTTACTACCCCGTCAATAAAATTACAATCAGATGGTTCTATTCGTGGGATATTGAGGGATACCCCCGACGGCGTAATTTTGTTCCTTTATAATTTAGGAGTAGAAAAAGTTTCCTCTTATGAGGATAAAGTATTTTCAGTGTCCTCCGTCTCTGTTTCGGTTCGAATTCCCAGTTATAAAGTATCAAAAATTACCCTATCTATACCAGATAGAGAGCAAACTATAGCAACCTACGAACTAGACCAATTAGACCCCAAATATTCTTACCTAAAATTTTTAATCCCCGAACTACCCCTCTCCACAATCCTAACAGTTGTATTTTGAAAGTTATAAATTTTTATTCAATATTATTATGGATTCGTTAAAGAGGGTGAATAACAGTATTTTAATGAGGACATATTTGTTAATATGGGTGAATTATCTCTCTCGGACTGCTTGTTATAACTCTAAAGGTTTTTTATGTCAAAGGGAATTATGGGGATTTTTTTAGGAGGTTGTGGGTTTCTATCCAGTGGGCGAGGTGAGAGCCGATGATGTCTGTTTTTGGGTCCATGCCGAGAAGAGTCATGTGGCAAACATCAAAGAAGTGGTCGGCACCGGCGTTGAATTCTTCGGCAACGGGAATGTAGAGGATGTTTTCTTGTTCGCAAAGTTTTTTAAGTTCACGGTTGTAAATCTGTATGACTTTTTGGTAGGTGGCGAAGTTAATTAACATAGGTAGCGGAGTTAGCCATACATTTCGAAGATTGAAGTCGTAATAGAGTCTTTCTATGAATTCATACCACTTTATTTTGGGATAAGCAAAACTGCAAATTGCCATAAGGATATTTTGCTTTTTGCAGGCGCAGTGGATGGAACCGAGATTGCGTAGGATGGTTTTTTGGAAATACTCTGCGATATATTCATCGGATGGGAGCAGTTTGCGATTGAATATTTGGGTTAAGAATGCGGAATGAGGAATTATTTTGAGATATGGATTGGGAAGTTTTATCCAGAAAGGGATGTCATAGTAGCAAATGTCATTGATCGCGTTATAGTAAACGAGCAAGTCGGGTTGGAGTTGAAGAAAATCATTGATTCTCCGAACTTCACCAAAAGAACGGATACCGCAAATGCCTGCATTGATAACTTCTATGTTTTGGGTTTGAAAATATTTTTGCAGTTTTTTCTCCATGATGTTGGGGTAGGATAAATCGTTGGAATTGCCTTCCTCGGTGGTTGAGCCCCCGATGCAAATGATGCGGAATACTCGGTCGGGTTTGGGTAGGATGATATCGTCATCCCGAAAGCCGAAGTTGTTATATTGTGCTATACTTCCTTGCTTTTTCCAATTGGTCTTGTAGGAGAAATAGATAACGGACCAGGGACTATCCTCATTTTCGGGAATACCTGGGGTTTGGAGGGAAAGGGGATATCCGTCCCGTATTTCCTTTGCAAATAAGACGACCCCTTCAGATTTTGGAAGAATCTCTATATGATAATGATAAAGGTAATGTTTCTCGTATTTTAATGTTCCAGAAAAGAAGGGGGGTGAAGGGTTTTTTATCTTTTCAATAACGGTATTCCATGCGGGGTCGTAATAGTCGGTAGGAAATCCATTAACAAGTTTATAGATATATTGTTCAATGATGGGGTCTCCGTAAGATTCTGTTATATTTCCTTTTTTATCAAAGTGAATTTCTGCTATTCCTTGTAAGGTGAGTTCATAGTTTTTATCACATGGGATGTTATTGTTAAGGACTCTTTGATTGGAGTTTGGATAGTAAGGACTAGTTGGGGTATTCTTTTGAGGGTCGGTTTTCTCGGTTTTTGTAGGTTTTTTCAGGTCTTCTGACAATTTGACCATTTGGTAAACTTTGGCATTTTGATGTTCAAATAGGGGGCGATATAGATAATTAGCGGTGGTCAGAAGAATTCGTGTTGCTACTTCTATGGACAGACAAAAGACGAGAGTCCAAAGTAGAACGATGAAAAGGATATAAATTGTTTTTAAAATTTTCTTCATACCTTTATTGTCCTTTTTGGAGGTTTGGCGTGTTATATTCTTCAAAAAGGTTTTGCAATGTTTGATTGTTAGGATACAACTTTATTGCTTTTTTGAGTAAGATAAGAGCATGTTCTATTTGTGTGGAGGAATATAAGAGCTTTGCTAAGCGGTAATAGGCTAATTGAGCGCAGTCTTGTGATTTGCGAGCATAATAAATAGCATTTTCATATGTGCTTTTTGCTACGGGTTTTTGTTCATTTAATTCGTATGCACGACCTAAACCGCATAAAATACAAGGGGAATCGGGGAATTTATTTTTCAGTTCTAACCACAACTCAATCCATTCTTGCTCTGAAAAATATTGTATGTTTTCTTGAATCTCTTCCATTTGAATGATGGGTTCCAGTTTGTAGGGTATTAGTGAAATTAGGGTATTTGAATAATAAAAAACTTTTTCTAAGTCTGTGTTTTGGAGTTTAAGTGATGAGGAAATAATAGGTGGGTAAAGAAGATAAAGGTCCGGTTTAATGTTTGCGAGGTACTGTAGGACATCCACCGATTTTTGAAAGTTGTTTATTCTGTTGAGATAAATGCCGGAGGTAAGTATGAATGAAATTTGTCTGCGGGTTGAAATATTAGAACAAAGAGTATTATCCGGATTGGGTTCGCTCTTCATAGCTTGTGAGAATATTTCTTTTGGTTCATAATGAGTGCTGACAAAGGGTGTAGAAAGAAGAATTTCCCTGTTAAGGTTGGTTGCTTTGGATAGCGTTTCTTTACTTTCGTTATCATTTGTAAGATTTGTTGCATAGTAGAACCATACTATTGAGGAATCGGGGAGTTGAGAAAGTATGTTTTTCCAAATTGTTTGTTTTTCTTCTGAGGAAAGATTGATACGATTGAGGAACCCTTCTAGTTTCGTTCCGGGGATTGGGTCATGGGGATGTTTTGAAAGGAGGTGGATGAGTATTTCTTTTGCCTTTTCATGTTCATTTGATTGTTCGTATAAATCTGCTAATTCTAATCCGTAGGTTAATAAATAGGGCTCTTCTTCCATGGATTTTGTTAGAATTTCGTATGCTTTCTCTTTATTCCCTGAGGAATATGCTCCATTTGCTTCGTTAATGGTTACTTGTTTTGAGGAAAAACCGTAAGGTTCCCAACAAGGGTTGATATGGGATGTCGAATAATTGGCTATTCGTTGGTATAAATCGGGTAATTCGTCTTTTACAAAGTAGTAGTTAATAAGTAGCGGTATTTTGTCTAAATTGCATACTTTGTAAATGTTTTGTAACTGAATGTTATTAAGATTTTCAACCTGTATTCCAATAAATCGGTTCCAGGCGGATTTTAGGGTTTGCATGTTTTCATAGATGGGTATGAAAAAACGGACATAAGTAGGTTCTTTTGTGGCAGAATCAGAGCGGATGATAGGCAAATTGCATGAAAAATCGTCTGTACCATCATATACCACCTTAAAGCATGCCGGAAACTGCTGGACGAAGAAGTCTACAACCAGAATATTAGTAGCGAAGGAAGGTTGGGCCATCATTGGTTCGTCAAATTGTAAGGAAAGCGGTTTGTTAAGGGTATATATAGTTCCTTCTTTATCTTGGTATGGGGTAAATTCTATCGGGACGAGCTCTGCGGAATGATATGCAGAAAACAATTTGGTGAGTTGATAACTCTGAATTTGTCGGAGGGCAATCAAAATCCCATATGCGAAAAAGGCAACTGTAAAAGAAATTATCACAAATCGTATTACAATTCTTCTCAATGGTTCCATATTTTCATAGATATTTTCTTTGCCATCTTTCAATAGACAATATATCCCTATTAGGAGGAATTGTATAAAGAGACAGTGGAGTAGGTGCGGGACAAAGCTAAGATAGAAATGATGACGGAAATTGAACTGTAATGTTTGTATGCTCAGGGTGTAAAGAAGAATGACGGCGAAACACAATCCTTTATGAAAGTCAATTGAGAGGAATAAAATTATAATTCCGATTCCGAGCAGTGCCCGATAAGGATTGATGGGCATAGCTGAAGTCAGAATTCGGTCGGTGAGTCGGGCAATAGATGTGTATATCCGAATAAGGAAATCAGCAGGGAAATAGTATAGATAGGCAAAAAACAATTTTTTCTTTTCTAATTCAGGGGCTCTTTTAATGAACAATTCATAGTCATTTAGTGGCTCTGTATAATAACTGTGAGCATCAGCGGTTACGGAAACAAGCAAGTCATTATATTTGGGAATGCGTTCGTAATTTGTCCGTTGCAATCCGGCCAGGTCGTCATGCTCTGTTCCAAATCCCATAAGCGCATCATGCCAACCCAATGTGCCATATTTTTGAAATGATTGTAGAATCGGGTAGGCAGTGATGAAGAATGTTGTGAGTGCAATTACTATGCCGAATACCCGTACCGGAATTTTTGGGACATTGTCTGTTTTGGGAAGGAGGAGCAGGATGAACAAAGAAAGGGGAAGAAACATAAGCAAATCTCTACGGAAGCCAATTCCGATTCCGCAGGTAAGCCCTATTAGGAAAGAGCATAATGTAAACCGTAAAAATGTTTTTTTGGACTGGACTAAGTAAAAAAGTATAAGGAGAACTGCCAAGATAAATGGGGCTCGTGCGAAATCGCGAAGAATGGGAAGAATCGTTACAGGAATGAGTGAAGTAGAGAAGAAATAACCAACGAGGAAGGAGAAGAAGGAAAAAAGAAAAACGCGTGCAATTGCATAAACGAGCAAAACTGTAACCGTATAGAAGAAAACTAAAAACCACCGTAGCACTTCCCATGAGATACCAAAAATCCTCCAGATTATTCCTACGGTATAAATTAAATAACGATGATACTGTTGGTATATGTCCAAATTTTGTAGATGAATGTCGGAAGGAACATATTCAGGCAAGAAAGTTTGTTCATTAAAGTCCAAGAATTCACGGAGATGAGGAACTTCCTTAGGGTTTACATTAATAAAACCTTTACCAGAAGCAAACATAATAGAGGGTATGTATAAATCCGTTGTTATGCTTCCGCCGGGACCTTTCCAATTTCGTAATGAATTTTCTGATATGAGAACAGAGAGAAAAACAAGAATTAATATCAAAAGAATTTCGAAAAAAACTCTATAATATTTTTTTCTGTTTAATCCGAGCATCGTGGGCTATTTGAATTTGTTCTTTAGTAATAAAATAGAAACCTATTTTATAAGGGAAGAAGAAGATATTGCAAAATACTTGTTTTCTAAAAAGAGAGATAACAAAGAAACAGGGACATACAAAATGTATGTCCCTGTTATATGTCTAATGTTTTCTATTACAGATTAGTAGAAGATTCCTATGACCTGTGCTATACCGGCATTAACGGGAGCCTTGCTTGCTCCTGTAGGATTGTTCAAATCTTCTGCGATATAGCGGAGAAATTCCACATGCCCGTCTAAATAGAGGACATTAGAACCGCCAGGGACATGGTTAAATCCTGCGGTGTCTGTGGCGACATGATCAAACATAATCCATACAGAACTTTGTGCTTGTGCTGTTGCAGCAGGATTATTTATGTCTGTAATAAGGAATCTCTCAATTCCTTCTCTTAAACGATATATAGTTGAACTACCCCCATTACCATAGCCGGGGTCCACGGAAATGTCTTTGTCTACATAATTGGCCCATAGGGATGGATTTTGATATACCGGAACCAGTGCTCGGATAGCGAGTTGAACTAATTGACCCGGACCTGTTATTGGATTGGGAACGATTGGAGGAAGTGCAGGGAAAGTAATAGGGCTATCGGTTGTCTCGGATCTGTCAAGAACCCAGCCTATATAAGCATAACTTTCATCAACTGCGGCGGCTCCATAATTAGCATCTGTGCAAAGCAAACCGAAGGTATTTTCACCTGTTTCGTCGTTGGTTACATCCTTAATACTGCTTTGGGCGTCGGACGGACAGAAACAAATCGCCGGGTCCGTGAGATATTCTGGATACAGGGTAGTAGGGTCGGGTCCCACTGCAATAAATATCCCCCCGTAGGTTGTTAGGGTGGTGTTTGCTGAATCGCAGTTGCGAAAGATTGGCTGGGTGCCATCTCTGACTAAAATACGAGGGAATCGTTCTCCTTTGGCTTCACCGGAATACATTTTGAAAACAATTCCCCATTGTTTCAGGTTGTTCTGGCAACTGGAACGACGCGCGGCTTCCCTTGCACGAGCAAGTGCTGGTAATAGAATTGCGGCAAGTATGCCAATAATAGCGATGACGACAAGTAGTTCGATGAGTGTAAAACCTTTCTTCATATTATAATTCCTTCCTTTAAGATTAATATTAATGCATTAAGGTAAATTATGTTAATTCCCTCCATAGAAATATTTTAACAAACCATTTATTTGTTTTCAACACGAATATAAAAATAAACAATTACCCTTTAGGTTCATTGCTGAATATATTAATACCACTATAAAAGGGTTTAAAGTATCCTTTTATTTGCTATAAATACCAACTATAGGAATAAAGAAATGACTTGAGCAACGGCTGCATTAACAGGGGGTGTACTTGCGCCCGTAGGATTATTCAAGTCTTCTGCTATGTATCGAATAAATTCTACATGCCCATCGAGGTATAAGACATTAGAACCGCCAGGGACATGGTTAAATCCTGCAGGGTCTGTGGCGACATGATCAAACATAATCCATACAGAACTTTGTGCTTGTGCTGTTGCAGCAGGATTATTTATGTCTGTAATAAGGAATCTCTCAATTCCTTCTCTTAAACGATATACAGTAGAAGCACCACCATTACCATTTCCGGAAGAAACTTGAATGTCCGCATCTACCTTATTAGGCCATAGGGATGGATTCACAAGTACAGGACCTATAGCATTCAAAGCCATTTCAACTAATTGGGCAGGTCCTGTAATCGGCTGGTTAATTAGCGGAGGTAGTGAGGGCAAAGTTATTAGATTATCTGTGGTTTCAGCCCGATCAATGACCCAACCAATGTATACATAGCTCTCGTCTACAGCGGCCGCTCCTTTATGGGCATTGATACAGAGCCAGCCGAAGGTGTTCTCGCCTGTTGTTTCATTGGTTACATCTTTAATTGTGCTTTGAGCATCGGAGGGACAGAAACAAATGGCCGGGTCTGTAAGATATTCAGGATAGAGAGTAGTTGCATCTGGACCCATAGCAATGTACAAACCTGTGCCATTTGTAACATAGGGTGGGTTTACAGCATTACAATCCCGAAATATAGGTTGACTATTATCTCTTGTTAAAATACGAGGGAATCGTTCTCCTTTGGCTTCACCGGAATACATTTTGAAAACAATTCCCCATTGTTTCAGGTTGTTCTGGCAACTGGAACGACGCGCGGCTTCCCTTGCACGAGCAAGTGCTGGTAATAGAATTGCGGCAAGTATGCCAATAATAGCGATGACGACAAGTAGTTCGATGAGTGTAAAACCTTTCTTCATAAGACATCTCCTTGTTTGAAGGTTATAATGAAACTTAGTAATGGAAAATACAAATTTCCCACAAATTAATTATAACAATAAACAATCTATATAACAATAAATATTTTTATACAATAATAATATTAATTCTATATATATTTTTTTATATTATCAATAATAGATATATTATTCATTGCTATTATTACTATTTTTGAATATTGTTGGGATTTATAAATAATTATTTATTGATATAATTTGATATATTATGCAATTTGTTTGAAATTACTGTAGTAAATATACCTACAAAATGAGAGAGTGCTGTCAAGAGGGAATCTGTAAAAAAATTTTAAAAGATAGGAATAAAACAAACTGAAATAAGTGTTTGTATTAGCAAAATTGAATGAAGTAAAACTTAAATTAAGGAGCATTACCATGAAAAAACATTTTCGATGTAGAAACGCTCAATTGTTTAATGCAAAAGTATTTTCAAGTTTCGTGCTATTTATTCTTGTGGCTGTTTTTCTCTCTTCGTTAATTTTTGCTGAGGAGCAAAAGAAAAGTGAGAAATCGGGTTGTCCTTATTTGAAGGCGACATCCGGTTGTTCAGCGAAGCAAGATTGTGTGGACAAAAAAGAATGTAAGGAGAAGAAAACCACAAAGTCAGATGAATCTGCATGTGAGAGCAAGAGTTCATCTTCTTCCAGTGAAAAGTGTTGTGATAAGAAATCTGAGAAGAAGAAGGTAAGTTCTAATTCGAAGTGTGAAACCTGTAATTGTTGCTCTGCCTGTAATTGTTCCGGGCAAAAACAGTCAAAACTTGCATGTTCATGTGGAGACAAGTGTAGTTGTTGTGCCTCTTGCTGTTCATATAAAGTATAATGGAAAACTCCAACTAAAATAACCCTCACATACCTACTATACCTCCTATTTTATATGGGATTAACTACCATCTATATGGTAATTAATCCCTCCGTTTTTTAAAGAATTCCATATATTTCGGAGTTGTTCTAAAATAGTCTTTTGTTTTTGAAAATTGTTTTCTACATTCTCAAGATTTATTTCTTGGAATTTTTGTGTGTTTAGTCGTTTGACCAATTTTTCTGTTGTCTGAAAGAGGTTTCCAGTAAAGAAAACGAAGTCCCTTAAATGGTTTAATAATTTAAGAGTTTTTAATCCATCGAACCATTCGTGCAAATGGAATCGTAATGATTTTTTATTTTGATTTTGTTGGAATATTTTTTTTGTTTTTTGTAGCCAGTAGTTTTTGACGAGGAAGTGGGCTAATTCGGGATGGATTTTTTCTGCATGGAGTAGCATAAATTCTGGGTTTTCTTCTGGATCATCAATAGATTGTAGCCACTTTTTTAAGATGTCATAACATTCAAAAGGATAGGTAGTGTATTTTTTTTCGGGTTGATTCATATATTGTTTTAGTTTAGCACCGGTTCCAAAGGGGACACGGTCTGATAGTCGCGCGGAAGGATAAACTGTTGCAGTTTTTATCCGTTGTATGAATCCTATGCGTGCAATTTGTTGCAAAAAGTAAAAATCTTCTCCTGCAGTTCGTGTATTCATCCCTCCGCAGTTTACATAAAGAGGTATTGTCACACCGATTGTTGAACCGATAGGAAGGAATGTATAAGGCGAGTTTGCATAGTGTAAACCTAACTCGTAAGATCGCAGATAAATTTCATAAGCGAGCATGCATTGTCCGGAAGGGGAACTATCAAAAGGGTGTTCGGAGTACATCAACCCTGCAGAGTCAGGATAACTCTTGAAAAAGGTATTCCATGCGGTCAGATAATCTTGTGAGAGTTCACAATCAGCATCCAGCCAGATGAGTCCTCCTTCCGTTTTTTCTTGTTGAAAAAGTGAGTAAAGCCCCCAGTCCAGTCCTATTTTTCGAGCCAGACCAACACCTTGTTCCGGAGGAAGTTCATATCCGAGTGAAGAAGCATCAATTACCCCAATTGAAAAAGGATATTCCTTTTTAATCATACAATTTCTTAAAAAGTCCAGAGTATTCTGGTTATTCTCTATATCTTCGGACGGTGTTATGATTTCATTTCGATTGTTGATTACAAAAATACATAGTGTTTTTTCACAAACAGGGGTATCGCTTTTCGTGAGGTGAAGCAAGAGGTTCCTAATATTGTGAAACTCGCTATATGCGGGAACAACGACGACTTGTTCAATCTTTCCGTGAAGGGATACTTCCAGTTGCCATGGGGAAAGAATGGCTCGCTTATTTAAATATTCAATGATTTTCTCTTTCATAAAAACTCTTCAAGACATTTTTTTGCGTTTTCAAAGTCTGCACCTTGCAACCAGTGAATGGGATAACCTTTCCGTTCGAATCTGCGGAACCAGATTTCTTGTTTTCTTGCGAACTCCCAGATTGCAGAGCGTAATTTTTGGAACATGTCATTTTTGTTCTTAATTTTTCTTTGTAAGTATAAAAGGACATAACGATATTCAAGTCCTAATTGGAAAAGTCGTTCATCGGGGAGGCCATCTTTTCTCAATTGTTCTACTTCCTCAACAAGTCCTTGTTGGATTCTTTGTTTGAGTCGTTGTTCAATGCGATGTTTAAGTTGTTCCCGTTTATAATAGATACCCAATATCATAACATTCATTGGGGGAGCGGAAATAGATTCCTTCCCTTCTTTTTCAGCGAGTGCTATTTCAATGGCACGGATAAGCCGTTCCTTTTCGAATAGGTCTGTCGTATTATGGAGTTTTGGTTTCAACTCAATTAATTTTTTTTGTAATTCCTGTAAGGATAATTGATTTAATTCTTCTCGTAATAAATAATTCGGGGGCGCATCAATGAGAGGAAAACCTTCTATTATTGCTTCAAGATAAAGACCTGTTCCTCCAACGATTATAGGTAATTTATTTCTGGATAGGACATCTTTATAGGCAATGGAAAAATGTTTTAAGTATTCAAACAGGCTGAATTCATGGTTAACAGGGACAATATCAATTAAATGGTAAGGAATAGAGGGGGCAACGATAGCGTATTCTTCAAGGTCTTTTCCGGTGCCAATGTCCAGACCGATATATACCTGGCGAGAATCTGCGGAAAGAATTTCACCATTAAAGACATGGGCTATTTTCACTCCCAGGCTTGTTTTTCCGGAAGCAGTTGGACCTAATATAACGACACTTTTTGGTGTTGCAATTGTATCATTCATTATATATGTATATTTTTTTATAAACTTTTTATGAAAAATTTTGGTAAAATTGTTTAACGAATTGTTATATATATACAATTTAACAAGTTTTATTCAAAAATCAAACAGAAAAGGTATTATGATGAAAAAGAAGATAGGATATGTTTTTTTATTTCTGGTTTTGTTTATGACGGGTTTTTATCTTCCGGCGGAGGGAGATTCTGCGGAAACGATTTTTCTTCCCCCTGTGCCGGGTTCCTTACAAAAAAATATGGGGACAGATGCAAAGATTAATGAGGTGCCGGTTTCCATGTTGTTATCGCAATCTTATCCTATTTATACCTATACGGGTATGATCGGAAAAAAGTCTTTGTTGAAACAGGAAATAGAAGGGAAGCAACCTCTTCGTGTTGCAGTAACGGAAGAAGTAGATATTGAGGGGAGATTAATTTTTAACAATCCTACATTATATTTTGATGGGAATTACTATGCTGTGGGAGAATTTTGTGTGGAAGATGCAGAGGGGATACGGCTTGTTCTTGATTTGTCAAGGTTATCGCCTACGGATAAGATATGGTTGGTTGTTCCAGAGTTGTTTTTTGTTTATGGACCGTATCCACAAGCAAGAGATGAATTGGCGGAGACATGGTTACCTTCTGTTGCAGGAAATCATGTTATTCTGGTATTGCAAACTCAAAAGAATACATTACCTGAAATGAAAGTGGTTTCTTTTCAGTTTTATTATCTTTCTGTAAAGGACATGGCTAAAGCATTACCTTGTCCTTTGCCTACACCGTGTGTGGAAAATACGGAATACCAAAAGGTAACAACTGCTGTGGGAAGAATTGATATTCCTGTGGGTAATGGGACGATACTCTGTACCGGTACACTTCTGAATGTTCCTGATACATCCGAGTTAGAACCTTATTTTATAACAGCCCACCATTGTTTTGAAGAATCCGATATTCGGTGGAATGCTATTGAAGTGATTTGGGACTTCCGTATTGCGACTTGTGATGAATATGCCATTCCTAATGTAAACACATGCCCACGAACTTATGGTGCCGAGAATCTTGCTGAAAGTTTATGTCTTGATGCTCAATTTATCAAACTTAAAGGGGAAATCCCTGTTGGTGAGTATGGCCGGGCTTATGCAGGGTGGAATTCAACGGAGTTGAGTTCGGGCCTGTCGGTTTATGGTGCTCATCATCCTGAAGGGACATTTATGAAATCGGCTATAGGAAATATAAAAAGGACGGAAGTGGATAGTTGTATGGATTCATTATGTACGAGTATAAGGTATTATACTGTTGAAGTTTTATGGAATGAGGGGATAACCTCTCAAGGGTCAAGTGGTTCAGGGCTTTTTTGTAAGGAATTTGGGTATCAATTGGTGGGTATGTTGAGTAATGGTCCTACTCATAGTTGCATTGACCGTTCTGGAAACTATGATTATTTTGCTTCGTTTCGATATTTTTATCCTCAAATTCAATGTTATTTAAAACCCGGGACCAAATGCGAATCGAAGGCAGACTGTGACAGATTTTGTTTTTTTAAAAGTATGTTATCGAAAGATTCACAAGCATTGGTGTTTTTTCGACAGATGCGTTCATGGCTAAATCAGCGGGGGAACTGGGGCAAAGAATTTGTTCGTTTTTACTATCGACAATCACCTGTGTGGATTAAAGAAATGGATAGGAATCCATCGGTGCGGTCGTTGATAAAGGATGTATTGTTAGAACCTTCAGATAGTAGATAGGGGGGCAGACAGGTCAAATGAGTCGGATGGATTAGAAATTCTTTGTATAATGAAACTCAATAACGCACAGGCGGTCTATTATATGTTAAAATATTCCCGTTAATAGGAATTATAGGTCCTTATTATTCGTTAAATAATAAAAATAGATTTCTCGGAGATTCTTCATGAAAAAACTTAAAAAATTCTTAGTGATTTTGTTGATTGTTGTTCTTTTATTGGTGGGTTCTTTTCTTCTTTTTATCGGACCCTGGCCTGTATATCGCAATACCGATTTTAAGTCGGCTAAGTATTACCAGAAGACATTAGAAGAATTACAAAATGCGTCGAAAAATGTTCATCTCTCTGATACACCGGGACCTCTGAAAGCCGGTTGGGCTTCGCAGATTATTACGCCACCTATTGGAACGCCCCTGGGGGGTTATTCGAACCGGAAAGGGAAGCCGTCTACAGGGGTTCGTGATGAATTGTATGCGAAAGCCATTGCCCTGAGCGATGGACAGGATACGGTCGTTATCATTGGCACGGATTTACTTCTTGTTCCCCCAAATGTTGCAGATAAGGTGCGGAGAGAAGTTGGGGAAAAAGTAAAATTATTACCGGAACAACTTTACTTTACAGCGAGTCATACTCATTGTGGGCCGGGTGCGTGGGCTCCGGGAGTTGCAGGAAAAATTACGGGAGGAAAGTATAACCCTGCGATTGTAGACCATCTTGCAAAAAATATAGCGGAAGTGGTAATTAATGCCTATAATAAGATGGAATCTGCAAAGATAGCATCGGGCCTAATTGATGGAAGTAATTATATCCGAAATAGGACGAGGAAAGAACCTATAGATTCCGATTTGAATTTTATGTTATTAGAACAAAATAGTGGAAATCGTTGTTATGTTATCCGTTTCTCAGCACATCCAACGATTTATGATGGGGATATGATGGAATTCAGTGCCGAATTTCCGGGGGCTTTACAACAATATATTGAGCGTCAGCCTAAAACAACGGCTATTTATTTGGGGGGTGCATTGGGTTCCAGTGGACCGAAGGCTCCTGATGCTCCGGATACTGAATCACGGGTGTTAGCGATGGGAAATGAGTTAGGACAACTGGTTCTCGATACTTCTCAAAATATAACTTTTAAAGAGCAGGTAGAGATTGCTTCTTTCGGTTTCCTGATTCATATGCCTCCGTTTCAGGTTCGTCCTGTTAGTGTAAAGTGGCGACTTTCTCCCCTGGCAGGGAAGATTATGGGAGTTCCTCCATACGGTTGGTTCCATGCATGTCGTGTTGGGGATATATTTATGGTAGGTTTACCTTTTGATTTCAGTAGTGAAATAAGCCGAACATGGAAACTTTCTATGTCTACAATGCATATAGACCTATGGACCACAAGCTTTTCTTCTGCTTATTGTGGTTATCTTTCGCCGGACCGATATTATTGGGAGGAACCATTGAATTATGAGACAGGACTTATGAGTTGGTTCGGTCCATCCTGTGAAGCGTTTATGTCGGATTTATTGCATCAAAGTCTGCAATATTTATTTCCTAATATAAAACAAGCATCCTTATAATTATAATTGTTCTTATGAGCCAGGACCCAATATCCGAGCAGGGGAAACCTGTTGAAGGAAGATTATCTACAGAGAATTCTACCCCGGGGCAATCTCCTTTGAATATGGGGGAGAATGAGAGTCTTTCCAATTCAAACCCTTCCATTCCCTCTGAAGAACCTTATAATAAAACATATAAACGCGTAGATTCTCTCCTTCGCTGGTTATTTTTGGGGATGCTTTGTCTTTTATTAATTGGGCATTGGGAAGACAAAAACCTGCAGAAAAAACCCTGGTCCCGAGGGGTTATTATATGGAATGAGGCACTTATTAAAGAAATTTTAGTAAATATTCCTGAGGAGACAGACTTCAGAAGGGTTCTTGTTATCCCTGATGTGCAATTATCCCGTCCGAAAAATGCGTTATTCGTTGAATTGTTAAAGCAAATTGAACTTGGAAAGGAAAAAGATATACCTGTTCTTACCTATCCTGTGTTTGTTTGGATGGAAACAATGAATGATTTTTTGCCTATGTTGAGTTCCGGTAGACTACCAGAACCCGGGAAACAAGAGGTATTAGCCGGGGACCTATCCCCGATGGAACCTATCCGAATAGGTGATACAACTTACAATGTAGTGGGCACATTGTCTCGTGAATGTGCTCCATTTGTAGGGGGGTATATTGTTTCTCCGGAAAATCTTACCAATATTCCGGATAATGCCGTTCCGGGATTTGCTTTCCCGGAGGCCCGTTTGTTGTTTTCAAAGTTGTATAGTGATGCAAAAAATAGTATCAAAGATATAGATTTAATGGAAGGGATTTCAGGTTTACAAGCACGGACTTCGGACTTATTTGCGATTGGAACTGCTATAAGCCTATTCATAATTTGTTTTGCATTAAAAGAAATCCTGTCATTGTTCTATCAACGGTTAGCCAATCCACCCACCCTTCTGATAGGTCCTTTATTTAGTGAAATACAGCAGAAGAATAAACTGTTTCATTTTATTAATAATTTTTTCTATGCAGTTTTCTTTGTAAATCTTTTTACAGCGATCTATGACCCTGAGACACATCGCCTTGTCATTTATTATATTACCCATGTTTTTTCTAAGGGAGATTTGCAATATATTGGTGAGGCGTATACACAGGGGGATATTATTCGTGCTGCGGTAACTACATTCCATAATAATTTCTGGGTACAAACTTTCTTGCTTACTATTTTAATATCTATCCCTCCGTTTTTGTTAGGTGTATTCAAAACTTTTATTAGTTTTGCTTTTGCGGGTTTTGCAATGTCGCCTATATGGGTAGGAACTGCGAGCCGTTTTACTTTTCATTCCATTACTATTGTATTGGAATTAGAGGCATATATTTTAGCAGTATTCGCTGTTGTTGTATGGACATATTCTTTCTGGAATGCCGTATTTACAAGAAAACAGTTCCGACAGAAAGTTTTAAATGGCTTAAGAGTGATTGTTTCTGCAATTATTATATCGGGTTGTATTCTCGCCATTGCAGGATTGTATGAAGCCCTTACAATCATTTTGCTTTCTCCGACATAAAGATAAAAGATTACGCTGTGGAGAAACTATAAAAAATCCACAGTATAAAACAGATTTTTCCACACTTAAAAAAACGAAATAAAATATATTTTCTGGTTTTTATGTTACTTATGTTGGTTTATGTTTATGGCATAAATAATGCTATGCCATAAAAGAGTTATTATTGAATTTAAAGAGAACATAATAATTATTTTGGATATTACCCTATTTAATTTATGAATATATAATTATGATAAAATATTATAATACATAAATGCACTAAATATTCTCATTTTTTTAAACTTTAAATAATAAGGAATCGGGTATGTTAAAATCACTTCGTCTCTCGACAAAACTTTTCTTATCGTTTGGACTTATTGTCCTTATATTAGCTTTTACAGCAGGTATAGGATGGTATGGACTTAGCAGGATTTATTGGAGTATGTCTCTTTCCAGTAAAGCAAGTGAAGTTTACAAGCAAGTGGATAAATGTGGAAAACTTCGTAGAGATTTTTCTTATCTTGCTCAAACAGGACAGGCTTTTACTACTGAAGAAGGGAAGAAATCTGTCGATGAACAGTTACGAGATGCCCAAAAAGAATTGGTATCTATGATTGAACAACTTCTTCAAACAAAGGGGATTTCAAATGAGATGGTTCAACAGATGGAAACTGCGAAGAAAATAGCAGGTGATTATTTAACCGCTTTTGAGGAGTTGGTTTCAGCTACAAAACAGAAAAATGATGTTTTTTCTGTATGGAGGGATTTAGGTTGGAAGATTACAGAAGGAATTGGAAAAGCCGGGGAACAGTTAATTAAACCTGCATTAGGAACGGCATTAAACAATCAGGATCTTGTAAATTATCAGAAGTGGTCGGAGATTCAGATGGGTTTGGACCAAAAGGTAATACAACCTTATTTTCTTTTACGAGTTAATGCCTTATATTTGAGAGCCTATCAAGGGGACAAGGAATGGGAAGGTTTTCAGAAGCAAGCCCAGACTTTAAAGCAGTCTTTTGATGAATGGAAAAAAACGGTTCAAGGTGTTTCGGGATTAGAATCTATTGTATCTGATTTGGAAAAGAACTTTAATGATTATCTTGCTCAAGGGGATAAATTTTACCAGGGTATACTTTCTGATAGAAAAGCGACCCAGAATTTATTAGTATGTGCAAATAATTTAGTTAAAGAAATTACCTCTTTTACTAACGCGATAGAACAAAATACTCAGGCTGTTATGAATACGGTCCGTGTTACCGTCTTAATATTTTCTGTAGTAGGAATTGTTCTTGGGATTATTCTTGCATTGTTGGTAACTTGGGCTATAACAAAACCTTTAAATACGGTTATTTTGAATTTAAGTGATGGTTCAAAACAGGTAAATCAGGCATCAGGTCAGGTTGCGGCGTCCAGTCAGGCGATGGCAGAAGGTGCAACAGAACAGGCTTCCAGTTTGGAAGAAACATCTGCTTCGTTGGAAGAGATGTCTTCAATGACCAAGCAAAATGCAGATAATGCAAGACAGGCCAATAATACAGCAACGGAAGCACAACAAGCGGCAGAGCATGGTCGTGAGATTATGTTAAAGATGTCAAAGGCTATTCAAAAAATAAAGTCTTCTTCTGATGAAACCGCAAAGATTATTAAGACTATTGATGAGATTGCCTTTCAGACCAATCTTCTTGCATTGAATGCGGCAGTTGAAGCGGCTCGTGCGGGTGAAGCCGGAAAGGGATTTGCCGTTGTTGCGGAAGAAGTTCGCAGACTGGCTCAACGAAGCGCAGAAGCGGCAAAAACCACGGCTCAACTTATTGAAGAATCGCAGAAACATGCGGATGAAGGGGTACAGGTCAGTCAGGAAGTTGCAAATGTATTAGAACAGATTACCCAGAATGTTGAAAAAGTTGCAGCACTTATAGGTGAGGTTACAGCGGCGAGTAATGAACAGGCTCAAGGGATTGAGCAGATTAATCAGGCGGTAGGTCAGATGAATCAAGTAATTCAATCCAATGTGGCCAATTCAGAAGAAGCGGCAGCCGCCGGTGAAGAATTATCGGCTCAGGCAGAAGAATTGAATCGTCTTGTAGGAGTTTTGCGAGGTATCCTGGAGGGAGAGAAAAGAGGGGGTGAGGTGAAATCGAGTATTACTTTGCCGGAAAGCAAGCCTGTACGGAAAACGGCTACTCCAAACAAGGGTTTACCACCTGCATCTCATGGAAAGAATATAAAGGAACGCCGTAAAATTACACCTACTGCATTACCGTATCATTCCAGTAATGTGGATGTCGTATCGCCGGAGCAGGTTATACCCTTAGATGATGATGACTTGAAAGAGTTTTAGAAGTTGGACAGGGCGGACCTGTCGGATGGGTCCGACGAGTCAGACAAACCGGAAAAGCCTGATGAGTTGGACAAGTCGGATGGGTCCGACTGATAAAATGTTAAGGTTTATTTTTCGGGTACAACCTGTTTAAAATTAGGCTCTGTTTTGGTTTCTCCTTGACCGCTAGCCCAAAGGATATTTGCAGTTAATAGATTACGGAATTCTTTAGCGTCCCACACATCTTCTCGATGTCCTAAACCGTTATAAACAACCCTACCTTTTCCGTAAGAAGAGCACCAAACAATAGGATAACTTGGAATATTATACATTTCTTGTTTATTTCGTTCTTTGCCCGGATTTAATAATAAAAGTACATGCATGGTTTCTTTATTAAAATTTTTCATAATGTACCATTCTTCTTCCGTTTCCCATCCATCAGGAAAGTCTCCTAATGCAGGATGACCTTTGCTTACAACTTCTAATTTCCCTCTAAATTGTTTTCCGTGTGTTTGAAATTCTCCTCCTAACATAGTTACATAATCACTGACTTTATCTCCTTCGGAATGAAAACTATCATTTGCAGGATGAATACCTACAAAACCTCCACCATTCTTTATCCACTGCAGGAGTTCTTGTTCGCCTTCGGGTTTCATTGGAGCTTGTCCATCAGTGCCCGTTTGTCTCAAATCTCCGGAGGTATAAAAAATAACCACATCATAATTTTTTAAGTTTTCTGCATTTATTTTTGATGCGTCCTTTGTACATTCTACCTGCCATCCATTGTTACTCCCTAATTCTACGAGGATTTTTTCGGAGTAAGAAAGTTGTCCATTTTCTCGTTTTACAACGCTGTGTTCGAAGCCAGACGATTTTGTTAGATAAAGAATTTTTAATGATTCCGCATATAAACTTGTAGAGAATAGAACTGCGGAAATCATCATAATCATCAGTAATGTTTTCATATGTCCGTTCCTTCTATATTATTTTTTTAGGGGTTATTGGACTTGTTTTTCTTGTTATTTATTATCACAACGAAGAGGCCTATAAAATCAAATGGCTTCTTTCCTTTTTTTCCCTGACTATTAAAAAAAGCAACGAGGTCCTGATAATCTTCCTGGTGTTTTTGGTCTTCTTCCCAAATATTTTTCAATTTATCTGTGAATACAATGCCGTCTCGATGTTTAGGACAGCCCACATCTTTATGGAGTGAGAAGGAGTGCACTTTTCCTGTTCGAGTCTGTCTTAGTTTAAAGGGAAAGAGACGACAGAGTAAAGGTCTGTGTTCGTATATTTTGCATATCCCTTTTTTTGTATCACGGAAGAAGCAACCCTTTTTAGTTCTTTTTAAAGTCATTAGGTATTTTTTGTTATTGATTTTCAGCCAAGTTGGGTCAGACTTATTCACACCTTCAATCTCTTCAGGTTCGATGAATTTTAAGAATTTTTGAGGAGAAAGATGAGTTGCTTTCACAATCTGACAAACATCAAACGGGGTTGGACAACAGATTACATCGGTACAGCAATGACCACAGTGATGACATTGAAATCGAACATGTTTTATTCCCATAAATTGAAATTCTATCCTGTTTTTCGTTATTTTGCTTTTAGGTCAAAAGAAAAAGGAGTCTTTTATGACATTGACATCATTAATTGTATATTTAGTAGAGTCATTAACGAATATTTTATACTTATTTTTATTGATTTTGGATATGTCATTGACAATGTCTGGGGAATAAATGTATGTAATTTATATAAAATTTTTAACATATTTAAAGATATTAATGTATAATTATATAAAAGGCAATTTGAAATAAGGAGCGAAGTTCATGGACTTTTTGCTAATTCTGGACGCAATACTACAAATCATTAACATTATCGAAGCCTTATTCCGTCTCGTTGGGTTATTTGGTTCCACTGGTGCATAATCGTTATTCCCGGGATTCTAACCATCGAGTTGCTTCGATACCTGCCATACACCCGCTACCTGCGGCTGTTATGGCTTGCCGATAATAAGAATCCTGAACATCCCCACAGGCGAAAATCCCTTCTATATTTGTCGCGGTTCTGTTGGGTTTTGTAATGATATATCCTTGCTCGTCCAATTCTAAAACACCTTTAAACAGGTCTGTATTGGGCTTATGTCCGATGGCACAGAAATAACCGGAACAAGGGAGTTGGAAGGTTTCACTGGTCTGGACATTTTTTATCAGGACCCCTGTGACCCCATCTTTATCATTGCCTAAAATATCTTCAACTACGGAATTCCATTCGACGACTATTTTAGGGTGAGCCAGGACCCGGTCCGCCATAATTTTACTAGCGCGGAATTTATCTCTGCGGTGGATAACATGTACCCGTTCTGCGAATCGGGAAAGGAACAAAGCCTCTTCCATAGCACTATCCCCGCCACCCACGACAACTACCGGTTTATTACGGAAACGAGGAAGGGCCCCATCGCAGGTCGCACATGCGGATACACCACGATTAAGAAATTTTTGTTCGGCAGGGAGTCCTAAATATTTAGCACTTGCGCCTGTTGCGATAATAATAGACTTTGTTTCAATCTTTTCCTCACCTACCAATACTGTGAAGGGATATGTTTTCGAGTTAACGGCTGTTGCTGTTTTGTATTCGAACCTTGCCCCAAATCGTTCGGCCTGTTTTTTTAGATCGGCCATTAATTGTTGCCCCGAAACCCCTTCCGGATATCCTGGAAAATTTTCAACTTCGGTTGTAGTCATTAATTGACCACCGGGCAGGATAGATCCACTGGGTTCTCCTTCCAATATGAGTGGATTTAGATTGGCACGGGCGGTATATAAGCCCGCGGTGCACCCTGCAGGACCAGCACCTAGAATAACGACATTTTCCATGTAAAAAAACTCCCTTCAAATAAAAGTTTCACAATTAAACAAAAATAGGTTCTTTAATATTTCCTGCTTATTTAAACAGCTAAAGGTCTGTATTTTCTTCCACCATGGGCTTTTATTTTACGGACTTCAGAAATATTATCTACTACTTTTTTCACGGCTTCTGCAACCTGATTCATGACAGACCGAGGATTCATCAACATTACATGATGGACAACGATACCACTTCGAGTGTGTGCTTCTGTGCATACAGGTAAGTCATAGCGTTTTGGGTCGATGGCTTTCCAGTAATCATCACTTATGTGGTAGCGTTTCTTTGTGAGGGGCTTGTATAATCCGCAGGCGTTTAGGGGTTCGTAGGGAGGTTCAAAAGCATCATCTAAACTTAACTCCGCATTAAGGGCTTTACAAAATTGAGCATTGGTTACCTTTAACTCTTCAGGGTCGATTCGGAAAGCGAAATTGAAATAACTCTGTTGAGTAACCTGTGGCCTTCGTATCATTGGTTTAATACCTGGAATTTGAGATAAGAGCGAGTTCAGGTATATAGCATTGGCATCGCGGAATTTTACCTGTTTGTCCAATCGTGATAATCCACCTAGTAGAATTGCAGATTGCCATTCTGTCAGTCGGAAATTACCGGATTGTAATGTGGTTTCCATCCCAACGGGTTTTTTCAACCCAAAAACAGCAGGAGATGCGGGATACGGTCTTCCACAATTCCTCAAACTGTATATTTTGTAGAATATATCTTTGCTTTTACACATGTTAAAGCCACCTTCCCCGCATGATAGCACCTTGGATTCTTGAAAACTCCAGGAACTCACATCGCCAAGGGAGCCGACGCCTTTCCCTTTCCAGAATGAGCCGTGCTGGTGAGCACAGTCTTCAATCAGGAATAATTTGTGTTTCTTACAAATTTTTTGTAGTCTATCCAAATCTGTCATCGAACCGTAAAGATGTACAACTATAACCGCTTTTGTTTTCGGTGTGATATTGGCTTCGAGGGCATCCAGATCTAAGTTCCAGGAGTCGGGCTCAATATCTGTTAGTACCGGTATCGCGTTTACATCTAAACATGCGGCCGCAGTAGCCTGCCATGTCATACCGGGAACAATTACTTCGTCATAAGCACCAATGCCCAGTGCTTCCAGTGCCAATTGAATACCGACGGTTCCATTTGCACAGCAAAGTCCATAATTGGCACCCTGATATTTTGTAAATGCTTCTGCAAATTCCCATTCGTATTTACCATCGAAAGACCAACGGTTTGACAAGGTGATTTTTTTGACCAGTTCAGCGTCCTTTTTTTCACTAATGGGCCAGGTGGCTAATTTCTGATTCTTCGAGCGGACAGATTTTCCTCCAAAAATTGCTAATTTTGACATAATCCTACTCCTTATAAATTATAGTTTTATCGCTATTTCAAACGACCTTCTAAATATGAAACAAGCATATCATTTAAAGACAAAAATTTTCCATTTTGTTGTTTGAATTTAGTTTTTATTCAACTTTTGCTATCCACCAGAAGGAGTATGTAACTTCAATATTACGACTTCGTTCAGAAATGGGGGTTAAGGTTACATTGCATAACTCTGAGAAGCCGGAATGCTGATAGGTTAGAGTTAAATGGGGTCCGGACTGCAAAGGGACACGGAGTTCATCATTGAAGTAAATTTTTTGTCTCAATTCCTGAATGGTTTTCGGTAGAAGGATAATATTGTCAGAATAAGGTTCTCCGTGGAACATTGGATTTTCAATCGCATGGATGCCCATAAGCCAGGGGCCAATGAATAATGCTATTTTTTGTTGGTTAGATAGCAGGTCGAAGGTTATTTCTTTTTGTTCGGTATTTAGAATTTTTATTTGGGGTAGGATTTTTAGGAGCACTTTATCCCCTGCCATCCAAACACGTTTTATAGCAAATGTTCCGGATTCAGAATGGATTAATTCTGATTTTTTGTTAATCATAACTTCTATGGTTTCCGCCCATGTGGGATGTCGGATTATGAGGGTGTGTTCGGTATCGGGAGTGGTAAGCCAATCGATTTGATAGTTGAAAGTTCCACCTTGTCCCCCGAAACGCTGTGTTTTAATAGCTAGATTATTTTCATGATATTCTCCGCTAAGGAAGAAGTTTATTCTCGTTTTATCAGATGCGGGACTGTCGATTACATATTGCTTCAGGTCGTGCATGGCCCGCAAACCATGCATGGAGCAACACCACCAGGCACGACCGGGTCCCGGTGCTGATATGTAACCCCAGGTGTCGAAGGTGTGATGTCCAAAATCACCCGTTTCAAATTGGTTTGGAAACAAACTGTTGTAGAGGCACTGTTCTGCATATTCAAGATATTTTTCGTTGTCCGTTGCTTTAAACAACTGCAAACACCATCGCAAAAAGTCCGCCTCGGAACATCCTTCGTCTCGTGGATAAGTCTTATCAAAATATTCTGCAACACCGCCATTCGTTTGTATCCATCCTTCCTTAACCAGCTGAGCAAATCGTTTTTCGTTCCTTGTGAGAATATCAGTGTTTCGGGTGGTTTCCCATATGAGCATATCTCCGCGTAAAGTGGTGATATAGCCATGGGAATGTTGTTTTAGTGGAGGTTGCAATAGCGGTTCCATTTGCATTGCTGTTTCGCGGTATTTTATATCACCGGAGGCCCGGGCTAATAATTCTAATCCTTCGCTCCATTGCGTAAAGCAAATAAAACCGTTGGCCCCCTGGTGGACCAGTCGTTGAATGACTTCCGGTTGAGAGCATTCGTTGAATATTTTTATAAAGAAATCCCCCATTCTTTTGCATGCATCTAATATTCTGGGGTCCTTATTTATGTTGTAGTAACTAATAAGTCCGACGAGCAATCGTCCGTTTCCCCAGAGTAAAGCCATATGTTCTCTGCCAACCTTGTCTTTAGTAAAGATGAGTTCGGGATAACCAAATCGCCCATCTTCTCTCTGGCATTTGACAATTTCGTGTGCGATTCGTTTTGCCCAAACTCTGTGATACTCATTTCTCGGTTCTACGGATAAGACTTCTAAAAATCTTCCGGAAATGTCGCCACTAAATTCCTGAAACCGACGAGGACAGGCTGGGTCCAGTCGGACATCCTGTAATATGAAAGGGTCTGTAAAAGCAGGGTCATGGACAAAGTCGAATCGGTCATGTACCCATAAAATTCGTTTTTCCAGTTCCCCTTTTGGAAAGAATGAAATTGGGTCCGCGCCGGTAGGGGGTTGTGTCAGAAGAATAATGAGTGTGGGAAAGAGAATAAATTTTATCATAGTGGGTTTGCTCCATAGAGTTGTTATCATGTTCATGTATTTTATTCTTGCATATTTTGTTTTTTGTTTCATAATTGGACAGGACGGATGAGTCGGAAAGATGATGTTATGTGGTTATGATTTCGGCCAATTTAATTTTTGGTTCATCAAGGTCAGGGTGCCATATAAGGTATTTTACTTCTTTATTAGGGTTTAGTGCTACGACTTTGTAATGGCCTTTGTTGTCGATGGCATGGATCGTAACCGCATTGGTAAAACCTGTTTTCAGATCAACAAGGTCCATAACTGCTTCGTGAACGGCTTCGGAAAGGGTCAATCCCATTTTCAGGTAGAGTACGACGGACCGTGCCGTTCCTGCCCGGATGGTCATTTCCCCTGTATGTGTGCAGGCGCAGGCACCATAACGACTGTCTGCATAACTGCCTGCACCAATAATAGGACTATCGCCCAGTCTACCGGGGTATTTCCATGGCCAACCGGATGTGCTGGTTGCTGTGGCTATCCTTCCGGAATAATCCTGGGCCAGATATACGGTTGTATCAAATAGAGGGTCGGGGTCCTTGGGCTTTGCTTTTACATCAAGGAGGCGAATGTTTGGAAAGATTTGTTTTTGCTCCTCAGTAAGGACACTATCTAAAAATTCATGCCATGCCGTTTTTGTGTTTTCCATCTCGTTAATATATTTTTCTGCACCAATTTCTTTAGCAAATCGTTCTGCACCTGCTCCGACTAATATTTCGTGTTCAAGGTCGGTCATGACATGATATGCAATTTCTACAGGATGTTTAAATCCTTTTAGTGCACCGACCGCTCCACTGCGTCGTGTATTCCCATCCATTACAGCAGAATCGAGTTCTAATTGACCTAAAAGATTGGGTAGAGAATTGGCTCCAACGGTATGTATTTCTGGATTGGCCTCAACTAATTTTATCCCTTCTATAATAGCCCGGATAGCATTCACTTTATTTTTTAGAAGTTCAACGGTTTTATAAACACCGCATCGGCCTTCATAATTTGTAAGTAAAATCATGCGGACTCCTTATAATAGTTTTGACATAGATTTACTTTATTATTTTTATTCCCTTTTTATGTTCTGCGGTATCGGAGGATTTAACACAAATGGAATTTCTAGATTCTCCTTGAATTGTGCACCAGTTTGTATGGGTTCGAGGAGTAACAGGAGTATCAATTTGTACATTATGAACATCTTTTAAGTATAAAATCTCTGTGTGGTCTGAGGAGGTTTTTTCTTGCCAGTCGGATAGAATAAAATTGTGAACATCTTCTACCCAGATAGCAATACCGGGTGAAGAATCCTCGAAGTGGTTCGTTGGTTTTCCCTGTTCATTCCAGATAATATCTTTGTATTTTTGAGTAGTGATTCGCCAGAATGGATAGAGAGCTTCGATAGAGATATTTTGTAGTTGCACACTGCGAGCATGCCGTATATAAAATGCATAAGAGGGTAGAGAACCGAACATTAAGGCTTCCGGATAACGGTCTATTTCTTCCGGAACAGGTTCATGAATAGGTCGGAGTGGATTGGAACCATCAAAAGAACAAAACACATTTTGGATAAGTACATTCTCTACAGGATAATCAGGTATCCCTGCGATAATGTTGGGATTGCTGGCATGGGTTGCTATGACATTACTTATAGCAATTCCTTTTACACGGCCCGGTGAAGTAGCCCCATCCCTACCCCGATTTCCAAGTCGTATGAAAATTGGAGACCGAACCCAGTCCATAACAATACCTGTAACGCTAATTCCTTCGATATAGGCACCATCTACGGATTCAATGGCTACCCCTGAAATAGCCGGTTTCTTTGCAGAGTATAAGCCACGGACAATTGAATTACTGAAGGTTATTCTTTTGAAATCCGAACCGGATTCCGTCCCTAATTTAAATCCATTACACCGGGTAGACAAATAACAATTGGTAACGGTTATATCTGTGCAGGGTTGATGATAACCAAGCGAAAAACTGCTTTTGGGGACGATGGCATCATCCACAGTTTCTATCCTGCAGTTGGAGATAAATACGAACTGGCAACTATCAGGGTCAATTCCATCGGCATAACCGTTCAGAATTTGCACTTTATCAATGGTAACCTGCTCACAACCTAATAGACTAATAGAATAGTTAGGACAGTTCTGAATGGTTATTCCTTCGATGCGTATGTTTTTGCATCGCTTGAAGGCAAGGGCTTTGGGACCTCCTCTCCTTGTGAAATTGGAGTTTATAATTCCAAAACCTGTTATGGAAACATTTTCAATGTTTTCCCCCCAGAGCAGGGAATGATGAAAGAATGAAGTTTCATGGTCTGCATCGTTTGGAAAGTTTAATTCTTCATACGGGTCGTAGTCTTCTTTCTTTTGACTACCTAAAATAATAGCTCCTTGCTCAATTTGTATGTGGAGATTGCTTTTCAAATGTAAACTTCCTGTTAGGTAAATCCCGGAAGGGATTATTAATGTGCAACTTTTTTCGCTGGCCATATCTATTGCTTTCTGAATGGATTGAGTATCGAGGGTATTTGCATTGCCAGTAGCCCCAAAGTCTCGGAGATTTATTCTTTCACTATGTAAGTGAGGGCCTGTCAAAAAAATGAAGAGGACAGGGCCAAAAAGCAGTAGATAGTTTTTCATCAGAATCTCCTGAAAATTTATGAATTCTTTTTATTTATTTTAATTCAAGAGTTGTAATATTTGGCAAAAGTATAGTTAAGGATGGAATGGATTTTTAACATTTTATAGTATATTATGAATACAATCAATATAAAATAGATTTGAAAAAAGTATATAAATTAAAAAATTCCCCGCAGGATATGGAGATATGATAGTTTTGTCATAGCCCTTGATAAATTAGGAAGGGTATTCATCTTGTGAGGTTTCTCGAAAAGAACTTATTTAGAATGAGAGGTATAAATGAATATAATCAGAACATAATCAAAGACTGAAATCGAACATCTCATTTCCTTTGTGATTGATTATTGAATTATAATTACGCAATAATATACAGACATATTCTATTAAATAAAGAAAGGCCTACGAAAGCATGTTTGTTGTTCTAGTGCATGTTCATGTTAAACCCGAGTTCGTAGATGCGTTTCGTGAGGAGTCTGTGAGAAATGCAAGAGAAAGCCGTAAAGAACCGGGTGTAATTCGTTTTGATATACTGCAACAGAAGGATGATTCAACAAGGTTTATTTTATATGAGGCCTATAAAGATGAAGAAGGAGCAAAGGCCCATAAAGAAACGGAACATTATACACGATGGCGTGATACGGTAGCGGATATGATGGCGGAACCCCGATATAGTGTAAAATATAACTTTTGTTTGGAAATATAAAATTTTGTTTGGAGGAATCTAAAAATGTTAAAGGAATATAGGATAATCAAAACTATTTTTATTATTCTAATAGCGGTAATTATTTTTCCGGGATGTGCTCGAACATTGAAGGATACGAGTGGGTTTGCGGAGGAAAAAGTGTGCACAGTAAATGCACCATTAGATAGAGTATGGCAAGCAACCAAAGAGACCTTACGGGAACTAAAATTGGATATATATACGCGTGATAAAAGGGGTATTTTCATTGCTTACGACCAGCCGAAGAGAGAGTGGATGCAATTAAGGCGTGTAAAATATGAAATTCAATTAGGAGCCGTGAATTCAGAAGAAACTCGCATTTTTATTTCCGCTGTCAAACAAATATATGGTGTAACCCTTCTTACGAATCCGGATTGGCATGACCGTAAAATAACAGGGAAAACAAAATCAGAAGATATAATAAACAAAATTATGGAAAAAACGGGAGGGAAAATAGATATTCCCGCCAATGAGATTCAGGTGCAGGAATCGAAACCAACAGAATAATTTAATTTTTATCAATACCAATAATCTCTATTTTATTAATTAAATCTGTAATTAATAGCGAATTTTATATATGTTATATTTTTTTATTTTTAATGTCAATTTTTTGACTATATTATAATAATTATGTTATAATGGTATTAATTTAATTTTTTTAGGGCTTTTTTATGTTTAATTTCACAGATAAAAGAACAAACATCACAATCCTAATGTTAGCATTTTTATTATTATCTAATTTAAGTTTTGCTGCAATAAGTCCTAGGTAATATAGAGGAGACCTTCAAAAGATTGGGAATCATCCTGCTTTTCCATTGAATGGAGAATATGTTCTTTCTCAAGATATTAATGCAAGTGATACAGCGACATGGAATGGAGGGGCTGGATTTAGTCCTATTGGGACAAATACGCAACCGTTTACAGGAAAAATCTATGGCAATGGACATGTCATAAGGAATCTATATATTAACCGTCCTTCACAAAACAATATAGGACTTATTGGTTACGCAGGGGGTGGAGCGGAAATTAAATATTTAAGGGTTGAGAATGCAAGTATCGTTGGAGGCAATTATGTTGGGATAATGGTAGGTTATAATAATGGGGGTGTAATTGAAGATTGTCATACTTCGGGTTCTGTCTCAGGAAGTCAAGGTGTAGGTGGTATCGTAGGAGAGAACAGGAATATCGGGACCGTTATTCGGATTTCTTCTTCTGCAACAATTTCATGAGATTCTTATTTAGGCGGTATCGCAGGAGGAAATAGAAATCTTCTTACTCAGAGTTTTTTCACAGGTTCTATTAATGGCACTACAAGTTATATTGGAGGTATCGTAGGTGAAAATAGAGGTACAATCTCCTTTGGGATTTTACGAATCTCTGGGGAATTGTAGAAGGAGTAACCTATCCCTATTTTCAATGGGAGTATGAATATGTAGTTCCTTATGTCGTAGGTCTTACTGTTGCAAATGCGGAAGCAGAAATTGTTGCTTCAAGTTTGACTGTCGGAAATAAGAGTTATCAATGTAGTAATACGGTGCCTGCGGGAAGGGTTATCAGTCAAAGTCCTCCTGCAAATCAACAAGTATCTGTGGGAACCTCTGTTATTATAGTGGTTTCATCGGGACCCTGTATAACCCTTGATGCATGGATAGACAGTCCTGAACATATTGTTAAGATGGTTGGGGATCCTCTGGAATTGAAGGTTATTGTTGTTGATGCGCAGGGGACAGTAAATTACCAGTGGTATTTCAGTAGAGCAAAAAATCTAAAACTGTCGGAATTGATTGAGGGTGCAATCACAGATACACTTCATATAGAAGACCTGCAATTGGAAGATTCGGGCTTCTATTGGTGTCAGGTTTCAGATGATTATGATGTTATTGATACCCCATCTGTACATATGCATGTAATAACAGGTTTGAGTTTGAATATTGGGTATATTTTAATTTTGACTATAATCTTAATTTCACTCTTCTTTTTTCTTTGAAGAGAAGAAAATCGTATACACATTGATTTAGATAGTCTTTTGCTGAACGGTATAGAATTATAAGAGATAGGGGATTATTGAAGAATAAGATATTGGGTAGTTTTGTCTTTTGCTAATACATAAAGAACCTCTTTATTCTCTGTGGTTTATTTTGTATCACAGGAGAATAGAGGATATGGGGGGAATATAGTGAAAGGGTTTGGTGATGGATAAGAAAATTAGGAGTTAGAGGAATAGAAATAAATTAATTGGGGGGATATTGTATAGCAGGAATTGGAAGGATTAGGGGTTTTATATAGTTAATTTTGGTGTTTTTTTAGAGGTTTTATTTATTAGAGGAGGAGAAGACGAATTTAATGATTTCTTCGGCGATGGTTTCGGAGGCGAGGGGTTTGGCTAATTTCTTTGCGGATAAGGACATGTTGTGGAGCAGGATGGGGTCATTTAAAATTCTGCGGATACAGGGAAGCAAGGTGTCTGCAGAGCAATCTTTATCAAGGAGAACTTCTGCGGAACCGACATTTTCAAAAGAACGGGCATTGTATTCTTGATGGTTGTCTGTTGCGTAAGGAAATGGAATAAGTATTGAGGGTTTCCCCATTACGGTGATTTCTGCTAATGTAGAGGCTCCGGAACGGGCGACCACAAGGTCTGCGGAGGACATCATGTCGGCTATATCTTCATAGAAGGGATATATTCTTAATGGGATTTTGACTTCTGAAGCGAGGTGTTTGTATTTGTTGTAATCGTTGTGTCCTGTTATCCAGATGATTTGGAACTCATTGGGATTTATTTTATTTAACATATCCGAGATAGCACAGTTGATTGTATGGGCTCCCTGACTTCCTCCCATGACGAGGACGGTTTTGCAGTTGGGATTTAGTTCAAATTTAGCACAGGCTTCCTCTTTGGAAAGAGGGGATAGAAAAGCTTGCCTAACGGGATTGCCTGTAATTAAAAATTTTTTTGCTGGGTAAAGATCTTCAGGAAGATTCTCAGCCAGGGGGAAACTTAAGAACACCTTTTGTGCTTTTTTAGCGAGAATCCGGTTTGCCATACCGAGGCGCGAATTTTGTTCGTGTAGAACGGTAGGTATGTTTAGCATCTGAGCGGACCATAAAATCGGGAACGAAACATATCCACCGACACCGATTACAATTTGTGGCTGGAAACGAAGCAGTATCTGAAAGGAGCGTAGGATGGAGTATCCTAATAATGTGGCGGTTATGCCCTGTGATATGCTGATTTTTCGTGGCCAACCCCGGATAGGAATACTTCGGAAGGGAATACCTTTCTGCTGGCATATCTTTTCTTCAAGGTTTCCTTTTTTCCCTATCCATTGTACCAATAAGAAATGGTCTCGTCGTTGTAGTTCTTCGAGTATGGATAGAGCAGGGAAGATATGTCCACCTGTCCCACCACCGGTAATGATAATTTTCATATTATTTTGCCGTTTTTGAAAAAGGTTTTAGTTGTTCTTCTGTTCCTGTGGGAAGGCATTTGGGTCTAATTGTTTTAGGACACTTCGATAGCCTTCCATATCTTCGAGACGCAAAAGGGTAAGGCATGCAATCCCGAGCCCGTAGGTTTTTGGAGCCATAGTTCGGGTATGTTTCAATGCTTGTTTTACCCCTTCAAAACGAAGGGTATGTATTCCTTCAGAAAGTTCGTGTATGTCTAAATAAACAGGAGCAATATCATAGCCGGGGGCAGAAAAGTCAATAGGGGTCCCGAAAGGTTTCCCATCCATGTAAGGCTGGAAGGCACCGCTAAACAGGGATAATATCATAAAGGCATCAATACGATAAGTGCCCTTTTGTTGAATTTCGAAATCGAATTCAATGTTTGACTCCGGGGTAAGGGGGATATATAGGAGGAAATACTCTGTTGGTACGGTAAGAATTGCGGGGTCTGCACGATAAACGAGGGTGTCAAATTTGAGTGTTTTATAAGGGGGGATTCTTTTGTTTGCAGGAGGTAAAGGTTCATCCCATGTTGTAGGTGTTGTTTGATACCAGAATGCTACAGAACTAACCCAATCTTCGCGTTCTTTGAAGCCGGCGAGGTCCATTTTTGTAATAGGTGCTTTTTCATTCATAACACTTCCTTTATGTTCAATAACGACCCTCAGGCTTTTTTCAAAAAACACAGGGTCTGGAATATGCCAGCGATAAATACTTACGCGGTCCCCAGCAAAAACACCTTCGTAAACGGGAACACCATGGTATGGAGCAGAGAATTCGCGAAAGCCCCATGCATCATTAAAGTAATCTTCAGTTCCTGTGCCTTTTAACTGAGGCATTTCAGCACCGTCAATATAGAAAAAGTCATCACCTTCGCCGAACCACCCTGTTTCCATTTGTAGTGCGGAATAAACAGTTCCTACATAATGTCCTTTCCCTTGTGTTTCAAGGATGGTGTAGTTCCCGGGTTTTGCAGGGTATTCTTGTCGATAGCGGGCGTGAAAATAAGGGGTATCCGGTTGCCATTCGTTGAGTTTTTTCCAGTCGATATAGTAATAGAATGAGCCCACTCGAAGGTCGGACTCGTTTGTAACAGTAACTTTGATATGTTTTTGGAATGGCATAGGCCAAAAACAAACCCGAGCACGACCCCGTGAGGTATTTACTACAGGCTGTGATATGAACTCTTTATGTCCTGCAAGACCTAATCCGAAAAAATCGCCGATGGGTGCTTCTACACTGGGCTTTTCTAACCCATCATAATAAATCCTTAATACGATACTACGCGGGTAAAAGACATTTTCAGTGGCGATGGTATTCCAGAAATGAGTAATAATACCGGGTCCATCTTCATCCATGAGGGTTAAAGTGTCATTAGGTTCGATAGCACGAGCATCTCCATTTTTTTCGATGTCTTCTGCAGAACTGCTGTTTCGCATACTTTGTCCGGAAAGAGGTTTTAAAAGGCTCTCGAAGGAAAAATCTCCAAATGAATTATTTCCTGCAGAAAGGAGAAAAGTAATTAGGAAAAGGATTAAGAGAAAATTTGTTTTTAGGACCTTATTCATGATTCTATCCTTTATTTGCATTTTGTTTTATTAGTTTTATTATATTCTTATTTTAGCAAAAGTTCCCGTAGTTGATAGACTCTTTCTCCCAAATGGTTCATGGCTATCTGGATAGGTTCGGGGGTCGTTAGGTCAATCCCTACATATTTTAGTTGTTCAAGCGGATATTTTGAACCGCCCATACTGAGAAAATCGAGGTAGCGTTTTTGTATTTCTTTATTGCCTTCGATTAGTTTTTTGGTAATTGTAATAGCGGAGGATAAGCCGGTTGCGTATTTATAAACATAAAAAGCATGGTAAAAATGGGGAATGCGGAAACACTCTAACTCCAGTTGGGGGTCAATTTTTAAGGCTCCTCCAAAATAGGTGTCTAAGAGGTTTCGATATTCGTTTCGAAAAACATCCAGAGTTAGAGGCTGTCCCTGTTCTGCAAGGGTATGGATTCGCAATTCAAATTCTGCAAACATGGTCTGTCGGATGAGTGTCGTTCGGATTTCGTCGATTTCGCGACAAATTAAGCGTATGCGGCCTTCTTTTGAGGGTAATTGTTGCAAGTAATAATGAATCAGCAATTGTTCGTTGACGGTAGAAGCCACTTCCGCAACAAAGATGGTGTAATGGCTGTAATGGAATGGTTGTTTCTTGTCGCTTAAATAACTGTGCATGGAATGCCCGGCTTCATGGGCTAATGTAAATATGGAGTCTTCCAGTTCGTCTTTATAATTCATCAGGATATAAGGCGGACAGCGATAACAGCCCCAAGAAAAGGCTCCACTTCGTTTTCCTTTGTTTTCGTAGCGGTCAACCCAGCGTTTTTTGAGAAGACCTTCTTCTAATGTTTGGGTATATTCTTTCCCTAATGGTTGCAATGCAGAGATAATATCTCGAACCGCTTCTTCATAGTTCTGTTTTTTATGTGTTTTATGTATAAGAGGGACGAACAGGTCATAAGCATGAATATCTTTTATTCCTAAAACCTGTTTCCTTAGTTGTAAGTATTCAACCAGAGGTGTGATATTTTCCTTTACAGATTTTAGCAAGTTGTGATATACCGCAGGTGGGATATTTTCTTCAAACAGGGCACTTTCCAGAACCGAGTTGTATTTTCTTGCCCGTGCATAAAATACATTTTCTAAAATGGATGAGGAAAGGGAAGCAGAGAGGGTATTGGCGTGTTCCTCGTATGACTTATAATATTGAAAGAACGCTTTTTTGCGGAGGGTTCGTTCTTTATGTTTCAGGAAAACACGGAAATTCCCATGTGTAAGTTCCGTTTTTTTCCCTTTATCATCCGTGATGGTACCAAACTTTAAGTCGGCATCGTTTAATTGTTCAAAAATTTTCCCGGCTCCGCCAGCGCTTTCGGTATGCAATGCAAGGAGGTATTCTTCTTTTTCTGAAAGAGTATGAGGTTTAAATCGGCGTAAGTTTTCCAGAGAGAAACGATAGGGCGCTAAATCTTTGCTTGTAAGAAATTCATGAAATATCTTATCAGGTATGGATTGGATTTCGGGTGCTATAAAGCTAACTGCTTGAGCCAGGAGCATACTTAAATATTGCACTCGTCCAGCAAGGGCTAAATACTTTGTGTTTGTAATATCCTCGCATGTTTTTAGATTGGCGTATACATTGAGTTGTTCGAGTAGTTGTCCCGTTTTGCTTTCGAGTTCCAGACAGGAACGCAGGATTTTTGGTGACTGGGACAGTTTTTTACGGAATTGAGCGAAATTAGGTATTTCTTTTTCCAATTTTTGATATGCTTTTTCCCACGCTTCGGCGTTGGGAAATACCGGGGATAAGTCCCATGTATACTCTAAAGGGACCTCAGAACGAATTGGAATTTTTTCTATTTTTGCAGGGGGCATGAAAATTCTCCTTACACCTTAATAAAGTGAGACGGTTTTATCGTCAAATGAAAGAGCAGATTAAGATATAATATATATGATAGATAAAGAAATAGATAAAAAACAAAAGGTTGTTTTAGCAAGTTCTGGGTTTGTGTGGGGAATTGGATGAAACATATCCGGATATTAATGATTCTAAATAAATGATAAAAAGATAATTTTTTTTCTGGTGTTTATTAATTACTGCTATAATAAAATATACTTTTTATCTTTTCTTTAAAACCTTTACTTCAAGGTTTTTTCAAAAATTCAATGAAGAATAATCCGATAGGAGATGTCCCTGTGAAAAAGAAAATTCGTTATCTTCTTCCTGTGATTTTTGTGTTTGTTGTCTTGTTTGCTGGATTTTATTTCTGGCTTTACCCGTCACGAGGTTCCCATGAAGCCGTCGATATGAAAAAAGCATTTGTTGAGGAGATTGAGGGGACAAAGGTTGTCCATTTAAAAGGGACACCGTATGAGATGGGTTTTCAGCGGGGAGTTCTTTTGAAGGATGTAATTCATAAGAGTTTGGCACGGTTTGATGAACTGCTTGAATTGGCGAAGCGGGAAGTAGGTTTGCCGAAATTTGCTGCGAAGTTGATACTGGATGTTACCTGGCGTTTATGTTCGCCACATATCCCGTTGCGGTATTCTCGTGAGTTGGAAGGGCTTGCAGATGGTGCGGGTGTGAGTCTTCAGGAGTTGCGTCGAATTCATGTTGTTTCTGTTATAACGGAGCGGGGTTGTAGTTCGTTTGCAGTATGGGGAAAAGCCACAGTGGATGGGAAAATGTATCATGGCAGGAACTTCGACTGGATTATGGAAGCGGGGATACAAGAGACCGCAGTAACTTTTTGTTATGAACCGCAGGGGCTCAATTCTTTTGTATCCATAGGCTATGCCTGTGCTATTGGTGTTTTATCAGGGATGAATAATCGTAAAGTTTCAATAGCCCAGATTGGTGCAACAAACAAGGACAAAAGAATCGATGGTATCCCTCTTGAGTTTCTTTTGCGTCAAATTTTAGAAGAGGCTTCGACATTGGAACAGGTAACGAATATTATTCAGAAAGCCCGTCATACGGTAGGGTATAACTATGTCATCGCAGATGGGGATGAGAACCGAGCCTATGCTTATGAGACCTGTGCCAATCATGTGGCCATATTTACAGATAATGACCCTCGTGAGACGGTTGAGTATGCTATTCCGATTGAAAATGCGGTTATGCGTGCGGATGAAGCCATGGACCCAACAATTCGTTCACTGCAAACCTGTGCGAAGGCCCCCAATTTGCCTTATGGCTCCAATTCGTATGACCATCGTTATAAAGGTATGGCTACCCGCATAAAGGAGAATTACGGAAAAATAGACCAAAACATGGCTCTGGAGATTCTCAAAGCAGTTGCAATGGTAAATGTTAATCTGCATAGTGTTCTTTATTGTCCCACAGACCTTGAATTATGGGTAGCCCATGCAAAAGGGACTGAGGATGCGGCAAAACAAAGATATGTCCATTATAAAATGAGTGAATTGCTTGACCCTGCTCGTAAAGAAAAATTATCTTCCCCACAGAAGTCGGAAGAAAAGCCTTTTTTTACTATGTCTGAAAAGTTTCCGGGAGAATATCTTGTAGATACGGGGGCTTTAAGAGGGACCTTCCGTCTGGAAGGGAAATCGATTGGTTTTGTTCCTTTCTTTTCTGTTTCGCCGGAACTCGAAATTTCGGGTAGTCCCGATATACTTCCCGGATTATTAAACTTTTATCGTGTGTTTACAACAAATCAAAGATATGGAGAGAGTGTGAGAGGGGTGGTAAGTAAAGCGGAATTAGTGGATGGGAAAACGCTGAAGATTGTCTGGGATGCTGATGAAAGTCGTCCTTTTATTTTAACAGCAATATATCAATGGAAAAATCCGGAGATGCTGGACTTGTATATCTCTGTGGAGGCCAAGCAAACCTTACCGAATTTTGAAATATTTCTTTCTTCTTATCTGACCGAGAAATTTCCCGAGTCGTATGTGTATGCACAAACAGAAGAGGGAGATAAATTTCTTTCTACACCTATGGATGCGGGTTTCTGGCAGGTATTTCCCCGTGATGAACAAGCCATCCCGATTATCCAGGATGGTCGATGGACAATACCCCCGAGTCCTGTGGATTGGGCTGTTCGTCCCTTTTTTAAGGAACCTATTATTTATCGAGTTAATGATGATACAAAACTTGCTGTTGTGCATATAGCCCGTAAAGAGGATTGCTTTGCTGTATTAACTCCACATGTTGGCGAAAAACATTATTCTATGTATTTCTCATTATTTGGAAAGACAGTAGAGGGGGGACAAACCGTTTCCACAACAGTGCGTATGATTATCGCTCCTATGAGTGAAGAACAAATTTTCAAAGCCTATCAGGAGTTTCTTGCTATAGGAAAATCGGTATAGAAGACGATACCGTTTTTATTGTAATATCAATGATTTAACTATGTTGCAGGGCAAAACAGCCTCCATTATTTGTAGAGAATTATAGATACAAAAGAAAGGAGGCCTTGTGTATGGATTTTGTATTTTATTCTATTGAAAAAGGAGAAAAATGGCTTACTCCGTTTGAAAAACGGCAATGGGGAGATAAGTGGAAAGCCCTGCGAACATGGCTTCAAAGCAAAGGTGTTGAAATTTCACCGTGGGTACAGGTGCGTTTGCGAGAATTCCTCATCCTTACATTTTTTATTCAGAGGTTGGAACAGGAATTGCTTTTTGTTCCTATGAAAAATAAGCAAGAGAAAGAGGAGGATATTGAGTTACAGAAAAAAATGGATAAATCTAACGCCCCTATTCAATGCTATGAGATTTTATGTAAATATATGGAACGGCAGAGAAAATTGGTACAGGAATTTGAAGAGATAAAACCTGTGGAAGTAAAGATGGGAACTGTAAGTATTGCGGAACTTGTAGAGGATTTAATGAATTGTGCCCGTGAATTGGATAAAGGAAATGGAAAGATAGAAGAAGATTTTATTTCCCCAAGAGAGCACCAGGAAATTTCTGTGAAAGTTGATGATTAATGGACCGATAATTCTGGTAGAATAGTAAGGAATGGTAGGATTGATAATAGCAAATACTGGATAAGGAATATAGGTGATATGCTAAGACGGTATTTAATAATTGCATTAACAGTGTTTCTATTTTTCTCTGCAGGTTGTGCGACAACATCATCCCGGTTTAAACCCAAAGCAGGGTCTCGTTCCGAAATATTGACCTTAGAGACACGGGGTTATTGCCCTTGTGGAAAATGTTGTAATTGGAAACGGAACTGGTATTTTCGACCTGTGGTTGCTCATGGTCCACAGAAGGGGAAACCGAAAAAGGTGGGTATGACCGCAAGTGGTGTAAAAGCCAAAAAGGGAACTATTGCGGCCGATACGAGCCGATTTCCTTTCGGAACGGTTATGTATATACCGGATTATGGCTATGGTCGGGTTGAAGACCGTGGTAGTTCTGCAAAAGGGGACAAAATAGATTTATTTTTTAAAAAGCATAAGGAAGCATTGCGTTGGGGGAAACAAATAAAAAAAGTGAAGGTATGGTATCCGCCGGGGAAATAGTGAGATTTATTGATAGTTTTATTTTATTTTCGGTTTTTCAAGGGGTGCTCTTAATATGTCTGTTGTAAGGGATATATTATTCCGTATGCTTCAACGGAGGGATTTGTTTGCATATCGTTTCTTCCGGGATGGGGAGGGGAAGCCATGGCGTGTTCGAGATTATCAACGCGAGTCACTACAATCTCAGGCATTGAGGAAAGTGCATTGTGATGGTAGGGATGTGGGTAAGACAACGGAGATAGAAATTATTGCTTGCTGGGCTATGGTCAATTGTCCGGGGAAATCGATGTTGATTGCAACCCAATGTGAGAATCATCTGTTTCCGATAATGAATCGATTAGTGCGTCGATTTGAGACGACACCGGAATTTTCGAATGGTATAGCGGAGTTGAGGCGTTCTCCTTCTTACTTTATAAGATTTGCGAATGGATTTATATTATGGGGACGAATTGCGGGTCCGCGAGGAATTAATTTTCAAGGGATGCATGTGGATTGGCAAATTGTGGATGAGGCTCAGGAGATGACGGAGAGTAGTTGGGGTGAGTTGTATCAGGCGTTGAATGGCGGAGGAAGAAGATGGGTCTATGGTGTGCCGAATGGATTGAGAAATACTTTTTATCGAATGACTTTTTTGCCCGATGCGGAACAGTATCATTGGCCAAGTTATTTAAATCCTGAGTTTACAAAAGAAAAAGACGAGGAATTAGCCTTATTATATGGAGGGCGTGATAGTCCGGGGTATATTCATCGAGTATTGGGATTGCACGGCGAACCGATGAACGCAGTATTTAATCTAGATGATTATCTGATGTGTGTTGATGAGGGTCTTGCTGTTAATGAAATTCGGATTAAAGGGGTAAGAAAGCAATTGGATATTCCAATGCCTGTTGAGAAGGGGATATATTACTTAGGGTGTGATTTGGGTTTTGTAAGAGACCCTTCCGAACTTATTGTATATAAGAATGAGCCTCCCTATTTGATATGCGTATTACGAGTTCATCTGGAAAATGTGAATTATGCACAACAACAATCGGTGATACAGGAACTGGATCGTATTTACCATTTTCGGAAGATAGGGATTGATTGTGGGAATAGTGGGAGGGCTGTTGCTCATCAGTTAATGGCTCAGGGAATCGATTGGGAACATCGGGTTTGTGCGTTTGAATTTGGAGGGATGATAGAAACAGGACAATTGTCCAATGGGTCTGTACAGAAACGGCGAACGAAGGAATGGATGACGGAATTATTACAGAGGCGATTGGCGGAACATACGATTGTATTTCCTAAAAGTGTGGAGAGGGAACAACAATACGCAAACCACACTTATTTAATTAATGCTCAAGGGCAGTATGTTTATTCTAAGGGGAACGACCATATCATTGATGCGGACCGATGTGCTTTGTTGGCGTGGTATTTGGATACGAATGAGGTGGGGGTTCGTCCGATGCGGGTAAGGCCTTGCGTGAAGGTGTTTTGAGGGGGCGGACAGGTCGGACGAGTCAGACGAGTCAGACGAGTCAGACGAGTCGGACGGGTTAACTGATGGAAGAAAAGTACGACTCGAGTTTAT
>CAKZKR010000058.1 GCA_937124615.1 uncultured bacterium | reverse complement strand
CAAGCAGATGTATTAAATGGTATTGCATATCGTAATGATAATAATCACCTCTTAGTAACAGGAAAATATTGGGATACTCTTTTCGAAATTGAACTAATACAGAAAAATACAAGCAGATAAGAAAATATCTAATCGCAGAACCCCATAATAAGAACACTTTCCCATGGAATAAGTTTTTGATAGGAACTTTTTGATACTTCTTCCTGCATTTTGATAAGTCCCTCTTCAAATTCATCTTGAGGGATAAGTCGAAGCGTAGAAATAAATTTTGAACGAATTTTTTCTAAATACTCTTCTGATAACCAATCTCGTACCGATATGTAATATTCTCTCCGAATATTATAAAAACCTTTACCTTTAAGCAAATCTACTATTTTTTCTTCTTCAGGGAAACGCTGAATATCTATTTTTGAAAAACTGGGAAAGAATTGGTTTAAGGGATGATTTTTTATAAAATGATGTGGAGCAGAAACAAAAACAACCCATCCACTTTTTAGTATTCTTCGAGACTCCGTTAATATTCTGGAAATGTCATCTAACAGATGTAAAACATATATTCCTGTTATCCCATCAAAAGAAGCATCCTGACATGGAATATTTCGAACATCTGCATAAATCCACTCTGCAGAAATTTTTTTCTCTTGAGCTTTTCTTAACATCTTTTCGGAAATATCAATACCGACATAATTCCCCTTCCAATGCGGAGATAATTGTAAAAAAAGATTGCCTGTTCCACAACCCAAATCAAGAATATTACGGTTTTTAAATCTTTTCAGTAGTGAGATGATAGTAAAAAGATAAGGAGTACTCCCTTTACGAAATTGGTCGTAGTTCTCAGCACATTTATTAAACAAATCCATTGAAATGATTAAGAGCGTTCGTGGGTAATATGTTTTTCTATAAAACCTGCTACATCTTCCATAGGTAAACGAACCTGCGTCATCGCGTCGCGTTCACGAATTGTTACAGTTCCGTCTTCCTTTGTTTGAAAATCGACTGTTATACAGAAGGGTGTTCCTACTTCATCCATACGGCGGTACCTGCGTCCAATAGCCCCTGAGTCATCATAGAAAGTTACAAACTTTCTCCGCAACTTCTTTTCAAGGTCCATGGCTATTTCTGATAGACCATGTTTCTTTACTAATGGGAAAACACCAGCCTTGATTGGAGCTATGCGGGGATGAAGTCGAAGGACCACTCGTAACTCACCTTCTACCATTTCTTCATCATATGCATCACAAAGCACTGCTAACACAGTCCGGTCAACACCTGCCGATGGTTCGATTACAGTAGGGATATATCTTTCATTTCTTTCAGCATCAAAATAAGAAAGGTCTTTACTCGAATGGTTTGAATGTTGAGTCAAATCAAACTTGCCTCGATTTGCTAATCCCTGAAGTTCTCCCCATCCAAAGGGGAATTCATATTCAATATCAACTGTTCTTTTTGAATAATGAGCTAAAGATTCTTTTGGATGCTCATACCATCGTAATTGGTTCGCGCGGATTCCAATATCCAGATACCACTGCCAAATCCACTCTTGCCAGCGCTCAAACCAATGGTCTTCTTCTTCTTCTCTACAAAAAAACTCTATCTCCATCTGTTCAAATTCTCTACTTCTAAAAATAAAATTACGAGGATTTACTTCGTTCCTGAAACTTTTACCTACCTGAGCAATCCCAAACGGTACTTTTACACGACTGGTACTATATATTTGTTTAAAGTCTACAAAGATTGATTGACACGTCTCCGGTCTGAGATATGTATCAACTGCAGTATCGTCACTTACTCCAATCCGAGTTCTTAACATGCTATTAAAGGCTCGGGGCTCTGTCAATTCCCCTCCACATTCCGGACAATGGTCCCCTTCAATATGGTCCGCGCGAAACCTTTTTTTACATGATTTACAATCCACCAACATATCGTGGAAAGCCTCGACATGTCCACTGGCAACCCATGTATCGGGATGCATAATAATACTTGCATCCAATCCCACCATATCATCTCTTGTTTGTACAAAAACATACCACCAATCATCTTTTAAGTTCTTTTTCAGTTCCACACCCAGAGGGCCATAATCCCAAAATCCATTTATACCCCCATAAATCTCACTGGATTGAAAAATTAAACCTCTTCTCTTACATAAATTTACAATTTTTTCCACTTTTGCATTCCTTTCTAAATGGAGGGAAGTGTGAAATTAAGACTACAGGTACTATATTTTAAAATAACTGAGCATTAGTTTTAAAACTCATATCTTCAAGCCCAATTCTACCTCTTAATTCTATAAAGCCTTATCTCGTGCGTTTTATCTGGACAAACAACTTCTGCATATACCCATATTTCGTTGCCAACCCAAAGCCATTGAGAATAACGAAATGTTATAAACATATCCACAGGAGTACTACTCACTAATAGAGGCGAATTTGGTGTTAGATCTATAAGGGTATGCAAATCAAAAGTATATGCCAATCCAGTAGCAATGTTATAAACAGGGTCAAACCACTTTATATTTGACCCTTCATAAATAAAGAGAAAACCTATTCCAACAGGCAAAATAGAGGCCGGTCTTACAAAGAAATTATGCCAACCTGTTAAACTCATTATCGGTTCGTTTATATCGCCTACAGGTTTCCATTTTTCACCGTCTTCACTTGTAAAATGAAAAATCCATTCGTTCTCGCGTATATAACCAATTGTATAGCAATGATAGACCCCATCGCTTAAAATGATAACCGGGTCTTTGTATCCACGAGGGCAAATATCCCGTTCAAACCTTTTATTAAGTGGAGAAATAACTTTTCGGGCTGTATTGGGCTGAAAGTTATGTGGGTCATCTACATCTTCAAACTTAATAATAGACCACACTCCTTCCCTGTCAGGAGCGCATGCATACAATTTAAATTTATTCGAATTTGGGTCTATCAGAATTGATGGTCTTTCGAAACCCGGAAGGGGAACTTCCTCCCTTAAAATGCTTTTAACTTTCTCAAAGTGAATTCCATCTTTGCTTTTTAATATCCGAATTTCGTAACCCCTGAAACCTCTCTGTCCTTCTGCTGTTCGCATTCTACACGCAAGCCAAAACTCCCCATTACTGTCTTGAACAACTGAAGGGGCTCCTGCCCACCATTCAGGTTCACTCTTATCAGGACGGAGTATTACTTCATAATTTGAGAATTTCTTTTCTATTGATTTAAATTCGTTTGGAATATCCGGTAATGTAAATTCATTAGATATGGCTGTTTTTATAAAACAAACAATACAAAACAAGATTACATTCATTTTTTTTATTTCCTTTATCTTTTTTATGAGCCAAAGGATATAAAAATATAGTATAATTTGACCTCATATTCCAATTAAAAGTAAAATTATAATTTCCAAGTTCGAGACAGTTAAGGGTTTTTCATGTTCCCGAACCGACAAAAATTGAATATAGATGGAGATTGGCTTTTCATTCCCGACCCTGATAAAAAGGGTGAAGAGCAACAATGGTTTTCCACCCCCCCATTCGAAAAGGGAGCAAAAATCTTACTCCCTCTAACAAAACCCATCCAAGACATAAATGACACTTCCGATTTATGGTTTCTCAAAGAATTTGATATTCAAAGTGTGAAAAAGGATATTCTTCTATTCTTACACCTGCAAAATATCAACTATAAATCAGTATTATGGTTAAACGGACATTATATAGGGACACATGAAGGATCTTTTACCAAATTTAATTTTAATATCACAAAGTATACTCATACCGGGAAAAATTTACTTGTAATAAAAGTATCTCCCTTTCCTATTGGGAGTAGTCCAATATCTTCAATAGTATATGATACATCCTGGATTCGATTTCCTGGAATTTGGGGTAATATCTATATCGAATTTACCCCTCTTTATCATATTCAGAATATTCAGGTTAGACCTGATATTCGGGGGAAAAGAGTCATAACCAATGTATATGTCAATCATAGAGATTGTATCCTACGAACAAAAATTCCTGAATTAGATGTATGTATAGAAAGTAAACAGCCTAAATTAGTAATGCAATTAGAAAATTTCAAGACATGGGGACCCAACTCACCTCAGTTATACACAATGCAAGTTGAATATATCACAGATGCATCGTCAGACTTTGCAGAAATCAAATTTGGAATGAGAGATTTCAGTATAAATGAAAACCAATTCACCCTGAATTTTAAGCCTTTTTATGTTCGTGCATTCCATTTTGATTGGAATATCGAAAACTTAAATACTCCCTTATATTCTGATGACAATCTAAAGGACTGTTTTTTAAAAATATGCAAAGCCAATTTTAATCTTTTGCTATCTTATGGACAACCATTACCTGACAAAATAATTCGTATCTGTGATGAAATAGGAATCATGATTGCAGAAACACCATCACTACAATGTGATACAAATTTTAAAAGATGGAGAGAACTGTCGCAAATCGAAATTGAAGAAATGTTGGATCAACGACTCAACAATCCGTCCTTTGTATGGCTACTACTCGAATACACATCAGAAAACTTTAATACATCCAGTTTTGTTCATAGACTCAGGAAAATCGACAGGAGTAGATTAATCATGCTATCCCCTCCTTCTCCTCTCTTTAAAAACCCATCCCAATATTGCATTCCCTACAATATAGAAATGTCCTCTATAAAACAAATATGGACAAAACTACAAGAATATCCACATGAAAACATGCAAAATTTCTTTGAACATATAGGTAACGAAAATACTCCGAATTTTATAATTCAGTCTCAACTAAACAGAACTGATTTTAAAATAATAAATGAAAAAGATACTTATGAACATTATAAAGCAATAATCAAAAAAGGATTTGAAGAACGGGATTTGAGTTTATCACTAAACTCCGTGGAAAACTTTCTAGAACAAATACAAGAAATTTATATGTCTAATTTACAATTTTGCGTAACTTCCCTATTACAGAACTCTAAAATAAAAGGATATTGTTTCCATAATATATATAAAAGAAATCCCTTTCACTTAAATGAATCTTCTAATTTTTTGAAAATTTCTGATGAACTTGTTGCCCAATTACAGAAAATAAATGATAACTGCAAATTGGTTATATCCTGTGATAAGACAAATATTTTACAGGATGAAGAAACAACTGTCAATATATTTTTCATACCTCACAATAGAGAAATTTTTCGAATTGAAAAAGGGTCCAATGCCATATTATCTCTTCATATATCAAGCCCATCTCAACAAGTATTATGGAAAAAAAAGAAAGAACTTAAACTAAAAAAAGACAACAGTACACTCTGGACGGGAGAGATTTCAGGGTCGGGGAAAGTAGGCCAACATATATTAATCGCCCGTTTATCATTAAATAATCAAACTATATCCGAAACATACCAGAGTTTTTATGTCCTTCCAACACCCCAACCGACAAATGTCCCTGTTGAATTTATAGATATTCAGAAAAAATTTTCAAAGTTATGTGCTCCATGGGTAGGGAAATCCATATCTTTTTCCCCTATCTATATAATTCCTCCAATCTATAATTCTGTTTTTTCATATCCAGAAAATGAATTTGTATCCATGATGGAACAGGTACGACATGGGGCTGTTGGAATAATTTTTTCTCCACCCGATGATTGGAATGAACTAATCAAAATCTTCCCTAATTGTCCTCAGTTTCACTCTATAAATCTGAATTATCCTAATGAATTTCTACATTTCCATTATGTTAAACCGCATCCACTTTTTCTTAATTTACCCAACCGTTGTGTAATAAAACAGGAATATAAAAACATTATCCCGACAAAAATATTTTTAGAAAAAGGAGATGAGGATATTTGTGGTTGTCTTCTTTTCCCAAAAGAAAATGACAAAGAACCTTTTTGGGGCTCTGATATTCTTGTTAACCGTTATGGTGTTGGGAAACTTGTATTTGTTAATTTAAGAATTTTGGAGAATATTCCAGAAGACCCCGTGGCCACACACTTGCTTATAAATATGGTAAATTACTTTTCTCGCAGGGCTATACCTGCCGATAAAAATATTCCATTACTACAAAATACCCTTGAACATTTACGAGCCCAAAGAAACAACCGACTTCGAAAATGGATGGTTATAGGAGAATTCGCAATTATTGAGGATAAATCTGAAGAAAAATCTTCATATCCAAATGTTAATTCTATTGATATAAATTCAAAATACTGGGGCAAATATGGCGAAGTAGAATGGAAACCCTATTATACAGATAGGGAAGAAAAACACCTCCTTGATTTTCACGAGGCTTTATCCCTGTCTTTGGACCCTTATTACCTTTTCCAGGATAGTGGTGTCGCATTTGCATTTGCAGAATTTAACTATGAAAACAAAGAAGAGGTCATTGTACAGTTAGAGACTTCTAACATGTTTCAATTATGGCTCAATAATAATAAAGTTCTGGAAAACCTAAATTACCTTTCAAAGGTCCAAATATTTGAATCAAAAGTAACCTTAAACAAATGGAAAAATTCAATATTTATTAAAGTTATCAAAGAAAAAGGAGAACATTCCTTTTCTATTAATTTCTACAATAACAGAAGAAAACCAATCAATATAAACTGGTAAAAGTAAATCAATATTTTAAGGAGCGGTATATGAAAAAACAATTTATCTTTTTATGTCTCATTATATCTTGCCTCAATAGTAATATATTTGCTGTTACACAAAGAAATGAATCCTTTGTTCAAGAGGTAAGAACTATCTTTAGGGAAAAAGAAGGATTGATAAATAATAATGTCAAACATGTTACTTTTTTACATCCATATGGTATTTTTATTCTAACTCATTCTGGAAACATACAAAGTTATACAAATAATCAATGGTTGACGATTACCAATACCACATCGATTATACCCTCTATCCTAATAGGTACGGGAAATGTTATTTTTATTTCAGATGATAATCAAGTCGCACAATATAATCCTGCCGAGAATAAATGGAATGTCCTCAATTTAAAAATACAAGAAAAAATTACAGGCTTATATGCCATAACTTTATCGAATAATGGAACAAAACTATATATAATTTGTAATAAAAAGCTGATTTGTTACGAAACGACTACGGAATCTCAAAAGATAATTGATGGACCGGGTTCAAATATTTATTCTATAGCAGTAGGGAAAAATGGAGAGATTGTTGTCGGAACTAAAGAAGGCATTTTTATACACGATTCTCAAAAATCAGATTGGATATGGCTATTGCCAGAAGACCATAATCGTAGGTGGGCTCCTCGAGAAGTAAGGGCTCTTACTTTTGACAAAAAAGGGAACTTATGGTTTGGAAGTAAGGAAGGAGTTGGCCAATACAATGGGAATACATGGTTACTATATACAGGAAATGAAGGCTTACCATGGAATGAATTCCTTTCCGCGACTTCCGGGGAAAAAGAGGATGTAGTATGGTTTGCTACGACCCGGGGAGCTATCCGTCATGAAAAAGGAAAATTTACTTATCGATTCAGCCATCGTTGGTTAATGCATGATTATGTGAATTCAATTGCGGTTGAACCAAATGGAAATGCGTGGTTCGCCACATCGGAAGGGCTTTCTCTTATAGAACGCAAATTAATGAACTTTGAAGAAAAATCAGACTACTTCATCCAACAAGTAGAAGAACGACATAATAGAGATGGTTATGTTACTTCTTGTGGCCTTAAAGAACCTTACAACCCAGAGACATGGACTCCATCTATTTCTGACAATGACGGACTTTATACATCAATGTATGGAGCAGTTCATGCTTTCCGATATGCCGTAACGAAAGACCCGAAATCGAAAGAAATCGCGAAGCGGAGTTTTTTCGCCTGTAAACGACTTGTCGATATAACAGAAAGAGATATGCCCGCACGAGTTGTAATACCTATAGACTGGCATGAACCTGTGAATGAAATTATGGGATATGAATACAATGCAAAAAGACAAATTACAGACCCTTTATGGAAACAGATTGTCCCTCGTTTTGTAACTTCGTCAGATGGTAAATATATGTGGAAATGTGACACCAGTTCGGATGAATTAGCAGGGCATTACTTCTTTTATGGTATCTATTATGACCTTGTGGCTGAAACTGAAGAAGAAAAACAGCCTGTGCGGGAAGTTGTTAAGGCAGTAACGGACCATTTAATAAATAATAATTATTGCTTAGTAGACCATGATGGAAAACCTACAAGATGGGCTTACTTCAATCCCGAAATGTTCCATTCTCTTAAAGGTTGGGAACAACGAGGGTTAAATTCGATGATGATGTTATCTTTCTTACGAGTAGCTCATCATGTTACAGGAGATAAGATTTATAATGAAAAATTTAATGAACTTTGCAATAAATATTTTTATCATGTTAATGCAATGCAGTCGAAGATGTATTTTCCTCCGGATTATGTTGTTCCATGGGATAATAATCTGTGTCTTATGAGTTGGTATGGGATATTCTGCTATGAAGAAGATCCGGAAAGACTTTTAATGTGGAGAATTGCTTTAGATCACGCATGGCAACATGCGAGCAGAATGAGACAGCCCTTCTGGCATCTATTATATCTTTCTTGCTCTACAAATTTTATGAAACATTTAGAAAATAAAAAATTTGATGGGTTATATTCAGATGTTCCAGGATTAGTACCGATGACACTAATGAGTTATGGGAAACCAAACCCCATTGCAATAGAACATGCCTTAGAATCATTAGAAGGGATTCCATTAGACCTTATATCATATTGCATGGATAACACACACCGACTGGACATAATTCTGGATGCGGACAAACATCCGGAAAAAGTGCGAGGTTGGAAAATAGACGGTTACGCATTACCGATACAGGAAAGACCCCATCTTCGCAATGATGACGATCCCTTCTCTCTTAGTAGTTGTTCAGGCAAAGATGGTACATCTGAAGAAGAAGGTACCTTTTTCTTATTACCTTATTGGATGGGGGTGTATTACGGATTTATCAAATAAAATTAAATACTTTATTTAAACTTTTTTCTTCTTCTGTTCTCTTTTTTTTATTTCACTTCTCGTGGTTTGTTTCTTTACATCATTTACTTTCTTTGTTTTCTTATTGGTAACACTTTTAGCTCTACTCTTTTCTTTTTTATCCTTATTCGATTGATTCGAATCTTTCCCCATCCCTCCCATTACTTTCTTAATATCACCCTTAAAGAAGGGGTCTGGAGGGACATAATTTCCAAGTATCGTGTCTTCTACAGCAAGAACATATTTCTTCTTTTCCTGCTTTGAAAAAATGGGGGAATTTTCTGTTTGTTGAAGCATTTCTTGTTTTATCAGTGAATTGTCTCCCTCATTATTCATAGATGGTAAATCGGCCTTGTAAATTGCTTGTAAACGGGCAATCTCTGCGCTCGCAATCGTATGAAAAGGTGTTTTCGGTCGTTTTCTCAATATTTGCTTATATGATTGTATTGCTTCATCATATTTTTTAAATATTGCAGATTTTATTTTTGCCTGATAGTATTTTGCTTCTATCCAAACCTCTGTTCTGTCCCCATATTGGTCGATAATCTCCTGGAGCGTTGTTAAAGATTCCTCGTGTCTTTCTCTTGATTTCAATAGTCGAAAAACCTCAAAAAGAGCTTCAACTTGATTATTCTTATAACTTCGATACAAAGCTATAGCCCCGTCAATATCCCCCATTAATGCCAATTTTCTTGCATTGGCAAAAGGAGACGGATCATCGATTTTATCTCCTATGGGACTAATCTGTTCAACTATCCTTGTTGTAACAATATTTACAAAAAATAACGAATAATAAAACATAGGAACAAACCAAAAAAGTAAAGACCAGGCTAAAACAGTAAACCGATGTGATGTATCCGCCCTTAAATATAAATATCCTGAAAACAATACATACGAAACAATAACACCCAACCAGAGCAAGAGGATAAATGAGAATTTTACAAATTCTTTTTTTTGTAATAAAATATTTTTAATCAATTTCCCTATTAATATAAGAATAAAGACAAAAAATAATAATAAAATAAACTCGTTTAAATCTGGATAATAATATTCGCTCATAAAATTATGACAGCCCATCAAGATTTAATATCATTTCCCGATTCAACTTTGTTAATATTATACCAAAAATAAGGCGATAGAAATGAGAAAAAAAGCCGAAAAAATATCAGGAAATAAGATATTTCCTTTGAACGAATTACAAAGGTTTATTCTCTCGTCATTAGAAAATAGCGATGAGAATCAAATCGCAGAACTTGTAGATTTCATAATAAGCCAAGGGGCCTATCACATGGCGAGTGATATACATTTAGAGCCATGGTCTGAACACCTTGCATTGCGTTATCGTATCGATGGAATGCTTCACCAAATAGCACTTATTCCGAGAGAATATCAGTCCCGACTTACAGCACGGACAAAAATTCTCTCAGACCTTGTTACTTATAGGAAGGATGTTCCGCAGGATGGAAGAATCGACCCTAATAAAACTTCCTGTCAACGCCCTTTAAGAGTCTCTATCGTTCCTACTATTAAAGGTGAAAAGGTTGTCATACGGATTTTAGGAGAATCACAAGATTTATTCCACTTAGATGTACTTGGTTTCCAACCTTATGTTGAGGGAAAACTTAAAGAATTAATAAAAAGGAACCAGGGGACACTTCTACTTACGGGACCAAGTAGTAGCGGTAAAACAACAACCATCTATGCAATTATTCAAGAAATGATACAATCAGGTCGTGTATTGCCAAATATTGTTACGATTGAGGACCCTGTGGAATATTCTATGGATAAAATCTCACAAATACAAATAAATCCTCATGTCGATTTTACATTTGCAAATGCACTTCGTTCTATCTTAAGACAAGACCCTGAAGTAATTATGGTAGGTGAAATCCGGGACTATGAAACGGCACATATCGCTATTCAAGCAGGGCTGACGGGACATTTTGTAATTAGTACTATCCATAGTGGAACATCAGCTGGGGTTTTTATCCGTTTGTTGGATATGGGTATCGAGCCCTATCTGGTTGCTTCTTCAGTGATTGCCTCTTTAGCACAACGACTTATTCGAATTAATTGCCCTGATTGTATAGAGACTTATACACCGCATATATCTACCTATGCTTTTTTTAATTTGACTAATAGCAAAGAGATTTTCTATAAGAGTAAAGGATGTTCCATGTGCCAACACATTGGATATAGAGGAAGGGCGTGTATAGGAGAATTATTAACCGCGTCTTCGGAAATAGAGGAACTTGTATTGAAACGCCCAACTGCTTCACAATTACATAATCTTGCTGTATCATTGGGAATGGAAACAATGTCTGAAGATGGACTAAAAAAAGCAAGAAAGGGGATTACCACTTTAGAAGAACTCATTCGCGTATTGCCGTCCGGTTCTCATATCTATTAAATCTATTAGAAGTAAATGAATTGGAGAAGAAATTATGTATCAAGGAGTAATATTAGCTGCAGGGCACGGTGCAAGACTGGGTCCTTTTGGTAAACAAAACCCAAAACCTATTGTTCCTATTGCAAATAAACCTTTAATTGTTTATCAGATAGAAGCATTGAAAGCCCTCGGTGTTACAGATTTTATTGTAGTCATCGGACACTTAGGGTACCGAATTATCCAAACATTAGGAGACGGTAGTAATTGGAATGTTAATATCCATTATGTTGAACAAGAAAAACGGTTGGGGTTAGCTCATGCAGTAGGCCAATTAGAACCCTATATAGAAGGCCCCTTCTTTCTTCTTTTAGGGGATATTTTTTTTCATGCACCTCGTCTAAATCTAATGTGTGAGGTTATGAGTCAAAATCAATGTGCATGTGTCTTAGCCACAAAAGAGGAGGACAATTTAGAAAATATAAAAAAGAATTTTAGTGTTTACATTTCACAAGACGGGGTTGTAACAAAGGTCGTAGAAAAACCAAAATACCCCCAAACAAACCTAAAGGGATGTGGCATTTATTTGTTTGATGAACGGATTTTTGAAGGTATTCGTAGAACCCCTCGCACCGCTTTAAGAGATGAATATGAATTAACAGATTCTATACAGATTCTTATCGATTTTGGCTACCCTGTGAAGGCTCTTTCTGTTATTGAATGGGATGTAAATCTTACTTATATTAATGATCTTATTACTTGTTGTTCTTATGAATTAGCACGACAGGGAAAACTATTTATCAAGGGCCATAATTGCAAAATTGGAAATAATTGCTCCTTTATAGAATCTGTCATAGGAGATAATGTTATTATTGGAGACAATTCTTCACTCAATAAATGTGTGATTCTAAATGATGTATCAATACCCCCGAACACTCACCTTAAAAATTGTGTTTTTTCCTCAGAAGGTATTCTGGAATAAACAATAGAATGTTCTATTTATGAATGCCACTACTTAAAGAGCCTGTTTGAGAATCATAAATCCATTCACGGTCTTCATAGGGGTGTTCGGGTAAAAAAGTCATAACATGCTGGTCTAACATTTCCTGAAGATTGGAAGGATATTTTCCGAAACGGTCAAAATACATTTTTATACCATTCTCGATCAAGTGCTTATTTCGCTCCAATTGTTCATCCAATATCGTGGTATTCTCGACTTTACCTGATTTTGAAATAAAAAAATTACCCCCCAATGGGTCTTGTACAGAATCAGCAGATAAACCTATTTCTTCTAACCTATCCGGTAATTTGCTATATGTTTGTTTATACCTTTCCACCCTTGAAGTTAACTCGCGACATATTTGTTTTATTTCCACCATAATTAATTTTCTTTCCGCTAAGTCTCTTAATAACTTGTCTTCACTTTTCAATAGATTAGACCACATATCCCTCTCAATCTCTATCAAATCATGCTCATGGTTTAACTTTTCAGCCAGGTCAATGATAAATTGTGGAGCTTTCCCTGTAGCCGAACTCATTGCAAGGTAAAAACCAGCAAGTTTCTTTGAATTAGGATCATTGGCTCTATTTAGTAAATATATCATTCCCGCTTCATAAGGTAAGTCCCATGTCTCTGGACGGTGATATATTCCCTTATGGAGTAGATTTAATGCTGAATCTGAATCTGCCCGTAATGAGGATAAAAAAATACTTCCGAAACGATATACTTCTCTAAAATAGGGGTCTAATTGAACAATTGCATTTAGCATTTTTTCTAACCATTCAAAGGAAAAATCCCCATGTATTTCGGCACCCACATATAATAAGCAATGTATCCATAAGAAATCAGCAATTACCGTATCTAATCCAGCCGTAAAGTACCTTAACATTTTTTCATTAGGGAGATAAAGCAATTCCTTACTTTGTACTTTTTGGAAAGAAGTTATCCGATATTGAATAAGCACTACTGATATAAGGATTATGGTTATGAAAAATAAATGAAGTACCGTTTTTTTTCCGGATAATATCCTAAACATCTTTCCTCTGAAACATTAGAATGGCAAGATATATAAAAAATGTAGAATATAAGATTGCATAAATAATTGAATAAAGGACATAAGAATAAGAGACAGGAACTCCATTAACAACTTCGGAACGAATATCAAAATTAGAAAAATTAGGCAAAATATAGTATAGAGATTCTAAAATAGGTTTGCTCCAAGAACCTTCAAAGTGTGGAGGAAGGTCAATTAATACACCTGTAGAATGTCCAAACACATAAAAACAGAATACAATAATCGCTCCTAATATGGGAGAACTCAATGTTGAAAATAAAACTGCAAGGGCTGTTACTAACCATAGTTTCATCAATATAAGGAAAGAAGCTAGAAAATACCAGTGATTAATCTCTCCTCCCAAAATAACTATATAAATTGCTGATATAATGCTCATTAATAGAATCACCCCAAATATCAATATAGATAGCCCTAAAAATTTCCCAATGACAAATTCATATCGATGTAAGGGTTGAGCAATGATTGTATAAATAGTTCGCTTATCAATTTCTTTGTATACAAGACTTGTCCCTACAAAAATAGCAACTAAAGCACCAAAAACAGACATCCCCGCTAAAGATAGGTCTTTTATAATTTTTATATCCTGTCCTATACTTATCCAGCCGACGGGTTTCGAACCTATTATTACCACTCCTGCAAAAAGTAATAACACATACAAAACTTTATCGCGAACAGATTCTCGAAAAGTATTTTGTGCTACTGCAATTATTCTCATTTCTTATTCCTCAACACGAGAATAGTAAATATCATCCTTCTTCCTTTGATTATCTTCCACAATTTGCATTCGCATAAAATAATCTTCCAATGTTTCTTTTTGAGGAGTAACCTCTATAACAGTTGCACCTTTTTGAAGACATTCCGCCACGGCTTGATTAGCAGTCAAAATATTTTCAAATCGGAAATGGACATAGTTCGCCCATTTTCGTATTAAAATACCCTTTTGTTGTAAAGAAGCTGTTTGAGAAATGTCTAAATCTTTAATTATTACTTCCACCTGTTGAATATCTTGTTGTAATATCTCCTGTATGTGTCCAATAGCAATCAGTTTACCCTTCGACAATATTCCAACTCTATCACACAACTGTTCTACATCACTCAAAACATGAGAACTAAAAAATATTGTTTTGCCTAATTCTTTCTGTTGATGGATAAGTTCCCGGATATGCTTCCTCCCCACGGGATCTAATCCGCTCATGGGCTCATCTAAAATTAAAAAATCAGGATTCCCTACCAAAGCGATGGCAAAACCTATTTTTTGCCTCATTCCTTTAGAGAAATTCTTCAGACGAATATCTCCAATTACCTTTAAATCAAGAAGTTCTGAAAGTCTCAACCATTCTTGTTTTCTTTCTCTAGAGTTTATTCCTTTCAGTTTACAATAAAAGTCAATTGTTTCTCGCGGAGTAAGATATTCGTAAAAATATGGTTGTTCGGGTAGGTATCCGAGTTTTTTTCTTGAAAGGGGGTTTATTGTCTCAATGTTATTAATATACGCTTTTCCAGAGGTAGGTATTAACAATCCACAAATCATTTTAATTGTTGTTGTTTTGCCCGCTCCGTTTCTCCCAAGAAAACCGAACACCTCCCCCCTGTTTATTTCAAAAGAAATGTTATCAACTGCATAATACCCTTTTGTTGAAAAACCTGAATATTTTTTAGTTAAGTTCAGAGTTTTAAGTATTGCAATTGCTTCCATACAACAGAGTCACTATTTTTTAATCATTTTTTCTCATACCGAACTAACCAGTATGCAACAGCAACTGCAACTACTAACACCCCCAAAGAAAGTACACTTAATGCCTCTGCTCTATTAAAATCCATAATAATTATTTTTCTACTAACAGCAATTAATGCTGTAGCAACAACAACGCGAACATGAATAACATCTTCACGGAGATAAATAATAATATTTTCATAAATTTCAATTGCGATTAAGACACCTAAAAATGCCCCGAAAATATCAACCAAATCATCAACAGTCAAAAAGAATTTCGGGACATTCCATATTTTTGAAAGGACTACACTAACTATGTCTAATGCCGAATAGGCTATAACAAAGACCATTACGACCGTCAAAAAACGGACAGTCCAGCGAATACATTCTTGAGAAAAAGACATTATTTTTTGGTCAAAATTGATTTCTTTCATTTTTCTACTATTTTCCTATCTACGATAATATACTTTTACTGTCTTTATTTCAAATGGATTAAAGGATACTTTTAAACTATTACTATTAACAACATCCAAAGAAACTATATTCTCTTCTAATAGATTACATTCATAGGCCTTTTGAATCCGGAATGGAAATTGCAGTTTTGTTTGTCCTCTTGTTTTTCCCGCCTCGTAAAAACGAACTATTAAAGAATCGTCCGACTCGGATTTTTTCACAGTCTCTACAACTACATTTGGATTATCTGTCCAACAAAAAGACAGATCCTCATAAGTTTCATTGTTTGTTTTTTCATGAGTATAGATTCCAATAGGAACATTTAATTCATAAGCAGAACGAACAACAGTTTTAACATTAAAGCTGTCAAGATGAGGTAAAATTGCATAAGTAAATTCATGTTTACCCTGGTCTGCTTCCATATCGGGAGCCATAGGTGAACGAAGTAGTGTTAATGAAATTCGACCATTATAAGCATCATGCCCATATTTACAATCATTAAGCACAGCAATACCGTAATCTGCTTCTGAAACATCAACCCACTTATGGGCACATACCTCGAACTTAGCCCTGTCCCAGGATGTATTCTGATGTAAAGGACGCACTACATGGCCAAATTGAATTTCATTCTTGAATTCTTCAGCCAAAATATTAAAGTAAAAGCCTGTTTTTAATACTGTGTGTTTTTCATACCAATCCATTTTTGTTTTAAAATCTATTCTACGATTTTTCGCATAGAACACAATATCCTGAATAAGTCTTGACTTTTTTCCTATCTTATATTCATGTCGAATAACATGCATAATAGGTCCATCTTCAACAATATCTGAAGAAATTAGATTTTCTTGACTTTGTATCTTATCCCTATAATCTGCATTAATATCCCAGGCGTCCCAACACACAGGAATATCCTCTGCTGTATAAAGATAATTAAGATAGGAATTTTCTTTGACAATTTCTCTTTGAGCCTCCTTATCCCATAAACGAATAATCCTACCTGCTTTATCAAATTTTACTTTATAAAAAGGTGTTTCCAGATTCCCATTTAAATTAACAAAGGGGCTCGGTTTTATACTTTCTGTCTTCCTCATTGCTATCGGTAGAATAGTCATAGGTGGGACAGACACAGAAACATACAAACCTTCTTGCGTCTGTTGTGTTTCAAGACGATTCCCTTTAACATCAACAACATCACTAAATTCTTTGTTCGGTATAAAGACAATATCATTTCGTACCCATGATAAAGAATTATATATTAAATACCCTTTGTTTTCAGGATCTGAATGAATCTTCTCACCTAAAAACTCTATAGATTCTTTATGAATTTCTCTTAATTCTTGTTCTATTTTCTCAAACTCTTTTTCAGCGTCCTCATATACTTCATGGATGGAACTTCCAGGAAGAATATCGTGAAATTGATTTGTTAACAATTTTCTCCATAAATCTTCCAATCTCTGTGAAGGGTATTCTTTCCCGTTAACAAATGCTAACGAAGACCAAATCTCTGTATCACGAAAAAGCAGTTCTAATTTACGCATATACTTTTTTGTTTTTGCTTGTGTTGTATAGGTACCTCGATGAAGTTCAAGATAAAGTTCTCCAACCCAACAAGGAATTTCATCTTTTATTTCTTCTCGTAGTTTTGATAAAAATTCAGAAACATTCACAAAATCAACTTTCGGACAACCTTCTAAATCTTTCAATCGTTTTGCGATCTCAATCATTTCAAGGGTTGTTCCCCCACCCCCATCTCCATATCCTATTGAACATAAAACGGAATCTTGTATTTCTTTTTGTTGAACATAGTCCCATGTTTCTTTAATAACAATAGGATTGGGGAAAGCATTGTAACCATTGGTTCTTGTTGTTAAAAAGTGAGTAAAAATGCGTGTTCCATCTATCCCTTGCCACCAAAAAGTATCATAGGGAAAACGATTGGTATCATTCCAATTGATTTTACTGGTAACAAAATTATTTATATTGCATTTATTTAAAATTTGAGGTAAAGCAGAAGAATAACCGAAGACATCGGGTAGCCATAATGTATCCGGAACATATCCAAAATATTTTTTTACAGCCTTTATTCCTTCTACAAACTGTCGCACTAATGACTCTCCCCCTGAAACATTACAATCGGCCTCCACCCACATTCCACCATTAGGCTCCCAACGACCTTCCTTCACTTTTTTTATTATTCTGGGAAGAAGTTCTGGATAATGTTCCTCTATCATTCTGTATAAGACAGGCTGGGATTGAATAAATCGAAATTCAGGATAAGTCTCTAGGAGTAACAACATACTCGAAAAGGTACGGGCTGCTTTTCGAATTGTTTCTCGGACAGGCCAGAGCCAACCAATATCTATATGAGCATGTCCAACGATACCCACAAATGGAGTTGTAGAGCCATTGTGACATTTTATTAATGAATTTATTATTTTTTGTGCAGATTTTACCGCGGACTCCAATTCATCCTCCATCTCCCAATGCATTGGAATAATGTCCAATGCTGTATTAAGTCCTTTCAATATTTTGGCACGCCTCATTGAATTTTTATCAAGTATTTTTGCTGTCTGAAAAAGAGCAAGTGCATCAAAATATAATTGAGTTATATAAACTCTTTCACATAATAGTTCACTTGATTCCAATTCGAGTGGGGGTTCACTCTCTGGAGCCTCTCCAACGGAATGTAATGTCCTCATCCGAATATCATATCCCTCTACACCGGGAAATGGATGTCCACAATATGCTTCCACATAGATATTGTACTGCTCTCCTCCCTTAGAATAAGGATTTATTAACACCTCTCTGTGTTTTATGTCCATTCCTGCATAAGGCTTTCCATTAACAAATAACAATTTTTCGGCAATACTACTATGTCTATAATATATACGGGAACCCTTGTATTGCTTAGGTATTCCTATTTGACCACGAAACCAAACGGTCTCCCAATGTTTGCCCCATCTGGAACCGATAGGAGCGGGTTGATATTGAAGATGTTCTGGTGGAGTTCTAAAATGCTCCATTGTTGATGCCATTTCCAAATCAATATTACATATCTTTGCATAACGCCATTTATTTATTACCTCAAGACGGTGTTCCAATTTGTGCTCTACTTCTAATGGAAGCATTATTTATTTCCTTTCTTTACTAATTAGTCATATTTAAAAAAGACCTACCTTTAAATGTGGTTTTACTTTTCATATATTCTAATAGAAACTACCTCTGATAAATTCCCATATACTCGGAGGAGGATAAAATATGTCCTTCCATTGCTTTTACTAATTCTGCTTTTTTTATACCCGTAGGTAAATCCAAAACGACATCTAAAGCATATAGTTTAAAATAATAGCGATGAGGTTTCCCCGGTGGAGGAGCAGGACCGTTATAACCGATTTTGCGGAAATCATTTGTCCCCTGTCTGGCTCCATTAGATAGCGTATTCTGTTTAGGAACACCTTCTGGAAGACCTTTCTCTAAAGGGGGAATGTTAAAAATAACCCAGTGAACCCATGTCCCCACAGGAGCATCAGGGTCGTCGGAAATAAGAGCAAGTGATTTGGTCCCTTCGGGTACGCCATCCCAATTCAAGGGAGGAGAAACATCTGCACCATCACCTGTATATTTTTTGGGGATGGTAGAACCCATTTTAAATGCAGGGCTTGTTATAGTTAGACGTGTTGGGGTCATATCCGAATTTCCTATGTTTTTACTATTTTCACTTCTTAGTAATAAAGGAAATAAAAATATGAGAATAAAATATAATAACTTTTTCTCCATATTAATAGCCCTAATATGATAAATTATAAATCAGTTCTTAAATCAAAGTAAATATACCCGGATAGTATTATTAAAATAAAAAATCTATTTTTTAATACGAATTATTTCCCCAACTTGAAGGACTTTTGTATCATTCAGGTTATTAATTTCCATCAATTCTTTTAACGGGACTCCAACTTTTTTAGAAATTGTATATAGAGAATCTCCTTTCTGTACTCTATATATATCTATAACAGACTGTTTCTCGTCTTTCTTTTGGCTCGTCTGCGGTTTTTCTGAGATAGAAACGGCAGAAACTTGTATTTTCTTTTCTTGATTATCTTTCTTTTCCACAGTTGAATATATTTTTAGTTCCTGACCAATTTTTAATTGTTTTGCAATATCCAAATTATTCCATTGTGTCAATTCATTTACGGATATGTTATTTTTTTGGGCTATTGACCACAAGTTATCCCCAGGCTGGACATGGTATATTACAAAACCTACTGAACTATTTTTCTTTTGAGTTGGTATTTTTTCTTTTGATATATCGTCGGAAGTGTTACTTATATCTGTTACCATATTTCGTGATAAAACGATTTTTTGTCCTATTTGCAGACGGGAACTTTCATTAAGATTATTTAACTCCATAATTGTTTTTACATTTACACTATTCTCTTTTGCAATTTTTGAAAGCGTATCTCCTTGCTTCACAATGTAAATACCTCCATCTAACCTTTCAGTAGGAGGTTTAATTATATTTTGTTGTTCAGGATTGTAAAGATATATTTTCTGTCCTATTTGTAATACAGAACTATTATCCAATTGATTCCATTGTTTCAAGTAATTCAAATCGATTTTGTAGGTAGACGCAATTTTACTAAGGGTATCTCCTTTTTGAACCTCATGCATTTTTATTTCATTATTAACTTCAGATATTGGGTTCTCTTTTGGAATTTTATTGGAAGCAGTCATTGGTTTTTCTTCAATTGTTTTGCTTTCGGCTTCTGTCCCAACAATTAGCCTCTGTCCCACCCGAAGAACTGATTTTGCTGAAAGATTATTCATTTCCATAATCTTTTCTGGTTTTGTAGAGTAGGCCTTAGCAATTGAACTAATTGTATCTCCTTTTTTTACCGCATAATAAATATTCTTCGTTTGTATTGTTTCATTCTGCGGAAGAGTTTCGGATATTTCTGAAGTTTGAGTTAAAATAGGTTTGAGCGATATTTTGTCCCCTATTTTTAACCTCTGGTCTCCTTTGATGTTATTCCACCTTGCAAGATTCTCTACTTCAATTTCATATTTTTTACTTATCGAGAAAAGAGTTTCGCCTTTCTGGACAATATGAAAATCCTTTATTTGTTGTTCAACCTTACTTCTCGTTTCATTCTTTGCAAAACTAACATACCCTCTTTTTGAAATAGGAACTAGTATTTCCATTCCAGCCCTAACAGATTTTACAGTATTCAATCCATTCATCTTTAGTAATTCGTTAACAGATACGCCATATCTTTTTGCAATATGGTAAGCAGTTTCACCTTTTCTGACTGTATAGGCCATTACTTCTGCCTGTTTAATATCCGGATTGGACAATAGCGCTAATAGTTTTTTTCCATCCCCTGCAGGTAGCATCATTTTACATCCATTGGGAGGGGTCGTACCACGAACTAAAAAAGGATTCCAGGAAGCCAATGTACCCGGAGTGTATCCCATAGCACTATCCAGAATATCGATGGCATACATACCCTGAACATCAATTTCGTCCCATTTTATAGGTTGGTGAGGAGAAGGAGAAAAACCATAAGGAACGGGGTCATTACAAATAAGTATATATGCTAAAAATCGAGGGAAATACTTTTTTGTTTCATCTTTCATCCTGTAGGTTGCGGGAGGAGTCTCTAAAAGTCTCCAGAAACTTCTTTCTCCACCGGTTGCTTCAATTGTTCGTATCAAGTTTCCCTCCCCCATATTGTATGCACTGATAGCCAGTTCCCAGCTCCCCCCAAAAAAGCCATAAAGATGTTTTAGGTAGTCAATAGCACGGTTTGTTGCTATTACCCAATTGTATCGTTCATCTATGTAAGAATTAATACGCATATTGTAGTGTTCCCCTGTGGAACGGATAAATTGCCACATACCTGCAGCACCAGCCGAAGAATATGCTTTTAATTTGTACATACTCTCTACCATTGCTAACCAACATAATTCCTGGGGTAAACCTGCTTTTCTAAAGGCTTCTCTCAAATGGGGTACATAATAACCACTACGGTCTAAACCCTCCTGGAAACGATCTGGATACCTTGTTTGTGCATCCTGTATTTCATATAGAACTTGTTCAGGCACAGGAAAAGGAAATTTTATTGAATCATATGGAGAAGAACCTTTTAATCTTTCTATAATTTTATATGTATTCGTGGTTTCAAGATTTATTCTCTTTTCTGTTTCTGGTAGCATCTCCTTCTCCCAGAACTCATTCAATTCACTAAAAATACCAGGAACAATTCCACCACTAATAAGTGTTCTCCGGGCAATTAAATATTTTTCCTGGGCTGTTTTCCTATCTCCTTTCTGAAGAGATTCCTTCGCTTCAATAAAATAAGAATTAGCCACTCTAATTGCCTGAATAGGCGAAGCCGTTGGGACAGGAGGCAATTCTCGGGATGGAATCTCAGGCGGAGGTGCGGGTTTAAAATGAATGGCCCTTAGTTTATGTTCTTTTGCACATCCTGTCAATAAATTTATAATTAAAATCAAACAAATAATAGCCCATAGGGAGCTTTTGTAAAGTATTAATTTTCTTTTCATATGTTTACAATTAATGTTTATTTTACTTTTTATACAACTATAACACAACTAATAGGGTAATAAAAAATGATAACACAATTAGTGGTTCTTTCTGATTAAGATTTAAGGCTTGTTTCAATAAGATTTTTTAGGACCTCAAACTTAAAGGGCTTATCTAAATAAGTACTCTTGGCCTTTTGTAGGAATTTTTGTGTTGATAGGTTCATACTATCGGCTGTTATTAGAATAATTTTATCATGATTATACTTTTTTTCTTTTATCATATATTCATACAATTGATACCCTGTTATAGAACCGGGGAGTTGAATATCCAGTACAATTGCATCAAAGTTTTTCTCTTCCAACTCTTGAATTGCTTCATCTGTCGAATAAACACTGGTAATATCGAGTTCTAATCTCTGTAGAGAAAATATAACAAGCTGTTGTAAGTCTTCTTCATCTTCGACAATAAGCAATTGTGGTTTTTTTTGTTGTAAAAAGACGATTTGCAGGTTAATATCATTACTGCTTTCCTGAAACATGGGAACCTTTATAAGAAAGTTTGCTCCTCCCAATGTTCCTTTTTTAACTTCAATTATACCTCCTATAGATTCAATAACTGCTCTTGCAATTGTTAAGCCCAAACCCAATGATTTTGGGTTATTTTCGGTTGTAAAAAATGGTTCAAATATTTTCTCTTTTATCTCTTCGGGAACTCCAGGTCCATCATCCATTATTGAAATAACAATATAATCGTCATCAATACTCATATCAACAATAACTTCATTTTCTGCATACTTTACAGCATTACTGATTATAGAAATAAGAGATTGTGCGAATTGTTGTGGAATACAATTTATATATACAGCGGGACCTGGGAAACGAAATGTTACATCTTTTGAACATTTCGCTGAATATACGGGCAAAACCATGGAACGGATTAGGGCATTCACTTCTACCTTTATCATTCCTTCGATAGGGACTTTCTTAAATTCAAAAATCTGAGTTACAATAGATTTACACATTTCACAGTTTTTTTGAAGTTTTTCAACAACCATTTTTAGGAGAGGGTCATGAATACTATCTGCGAGAATCTCTACCGCTCCAGATATAACAGTTAAAGGATTTTTCAGATGTCGGGCTAATGTCATCGCAAGCTGGGTTCCGACTGAGTCTTTGTTCGTAAACATTAAGTACTTCTCTAAATTTTTCTCCATTTTTCTTTCTTCAGTTGTATTATCAATAGTAGATAAAATTGCTTTAACCTTTTTTTGTTCATCAAAAAATGGAACCATGATCACAACAAGCCATACAGGGCCTTTTTCTGTCTCGATACTTATCTCTTCTACAAAAGTTTTCCCCTCTTTTAAAGATTTTTCACATATACATTCTCTTAAATTATTTTTCTTTTTCATAAGATAACAACAAAATCGTTCATTCATATCTACTTTTTTTACCGGGTCAGGAAGGTCATCCCAATTTATAGAATATAAGACCTTCTTCTGGGCATCAATTATTTGGCTTGCCAAAGGAACATAAGGGAGAAAATACTCTCCAAAATACTTCAAAATATCCTTCATTGGGAAATGAATAGGAAGTTCAGGCTCTATTAATAATATTAATTCCCTCTTTTGTTGTTCTGCATCAAAAATAAAATTCGCTGAAAAATTTGCAACAATTGTTGTTTCATTATCACTTTTAATTCCACCTTTGAATAAAAAAGGTCCTACCAGACTCCTGTGTTTTAGTATTCGTTTTATTTCCTTACCGGATTTTTCATCACAATACAGGAAAAATGATTTGTGTACTAATTCTTCACTATATTCTTTGACTATCCGTTGAAAATATTTATTTGCTTCGCAGATATTTCCATTACTATCAAGAACAACTAAGGGTTTTTCACAATAATCCAAAAGAAGATCTACTTTTCTTCTCAAAAGGGAATCGGATAAAGAGTCCATAATCACACCTTGATTTTATTACATAATTTGTTTTTATTTTTAATAAGCAATATTCTTAGATTTGTGATTATGATTTTCTTATACCAAATCTATATAAATTTATTTTACACTACTTACCTTACTACAAATTATTGACATGATGACCTAATTTGTCTTTGAATCGTTTTGTATAACATTAGTACTATCCTGATTGGAATTCAACATTGCACTATTCTCAAAAGGCAAATGGAGAAGAAACAAAGGCGTATTTTTTAAGGTGGGAACATAAGTATTTGTTGCCCACTTTTTTAGCCCCAATCTCACTTGTTTTCCCACAACTCCATCTATAGGTAGACCCATTTCTGTTTGTAATTGTTTAACTGCTTTTTGTGTTTCCTCATCGAATTTATCCGATAAATTATTCTTTGATAACCAACCTCCTCTTTGTAGTAGTGCTTTCAATTGAAGGACAGATTCCCCTGAAGCCCCTAATGACAACGATTTTATTCTGAAATCATCTTTCCATGGGATAACGGTCAGGTTTCCAAAAATAGAACGAAACTGGTCTTTTGATACCTCAACCAATTTCTGAGAACTTATAAATAGGATAACACTATCACCTTTTTCTTGAACAAGAGCACACCAAAACTCCTTCTCTTTGTGTCTGATAAAAACCATTGCAGGTAAGCCAATAGTTAAAAATTGTGAAACCGTTGTCCGTAAAGATTCTGCTGATAAACCATTTTCGTTAAAAAATCGGACCAAGCCTTGAGGAGAATTATCATCTGGCTGACCTTTTACCTGAGCCAGGTTCCACAATCTTAATAGTAGTAAAGCCCCTTCTATACGACTTTTTTCAATATCCGTATCGAAATCTTCTAAACTCTGAATTGAGGTCTCCATTTTCCGGGGTATTTCTTCAGAGAAACGCTTCCATAATCCTTCAATTAGTTTTGTAGATAATTCCGGATTCATATGGTTTTCGGTATCTTTACTTATCGCTTCCACTCGAGAAGAAGAACGATTGGTAATTGAACTTTGAGAATCAGGGGAAAAAATATTGTTGAAATTTCTCAATTCACGGGATATTTCATCTATAGGGATATACCATATACGAAGTGCTATTAAAACTAATGCTATTCCTACAATTAGAGAGGGACTTGGAATAAGTTTTTTCCATTCTCTTTTTTTAACTGTTGAAGATTGGAAATCTTGTAATTGTCCCTGTAATTCTTTTAATGCCTGTTTGACTATATGATGGTCTATGATTTTCTTTTCCCGCGTATAACCCACTAACAAAGATCTATCACAAATAGAATTTATTAGACGAGGAATCCCTTTACCATGTTTGTATATGAGTTTATATGCTTTGGGAGTAAATTGGATTCTTTTTTTCCCTCCTGCAATATGTATACGATAGGCAATATACTGTCTTGTCTCTTGTTCATCCAATGGATTTAGGTGGTAACGAGCGGTAATTCTCTGATTTAACTGTCTTAACTCGTGAAGTTTTAATCTCTCTAACAGTTCGGGTTGTCCAATAAGAACAATTTGTAATAATTTTTCTTTTTCTGTTTCCAAATTCGATAATAAACGAATTTGTTCCAAAACAAGCGGTGTAAGATTTTGGGCTTCATCAATAACTAAAACACAATTTTTTTGCTGACGCGACTTGTTTAAGAGAAATTCATTTAATTGGTCTGTTAAATCAAGAAGGGTTTCTGCCTTTGTTTGAACCCCAAATTCAGTAAGTATTCTTTTTATTAACTCAACAGGATCCAAACAAGGATTAAAAATAAAAGCAAGTTCAGTATCGGGGTCAAGTTGAGACAGAAGGGCCCGACAAATGGTCGTTTTACCCGTCCCAATCTCACCTGTCACCATAATAAAGCCCATCCTGTTTTTGATCCCAAATAATAGGTGAGCAAAAGCCTCTTTGTGTTTTTCACTTAAAAAGAGGTATTTTGGGTCGGGTGTAAGATTAAATGGTTTTTCTTTTAATCCATAAAAAGATTCATACATAATTATATATATACTTTTTTGTAAACATTTTATCTTCCTCTATATTTTACTTATTTTAAATATCAAATAGAAAACGACTATCATCTTTAAATACTAAACTGTTATAATAGATTATTGTATTATAGTTATCTCTTAGTCGAAGGACTATGGGGAATTTTTTTAATTTCAATCTAATAAATAACAACTGTTTTGGAGGTTATGATTATGAAAGATAGTAAGTTAACTCGTCGTGCATTTCTTGCTGTTAGCACAACATGTGCTCTTGCTGGAACCGCATTTGCAAAAAAACAAAAAGTGAATACAGCGAATGTTGTTCCAAGAAAGGTTTCACCAAATGAAAAACTTAATATCGCAGGCATTGGTGTAGGAGGACAAGGAAAAGGCGATATCATGAATTGCAAAAGTGAAAATATTATAGCTCTTTGCGATGTAGATGATAAAAGAGCTGAAGAAACTTATTATCTACTTCCCGATGCAAAAAGGTATAAAGATTATCGAAAAATGTTAGAGGAGATGGATAAAGAAATAGATGCAGTAATAATCTCAACACCCGACCATATTCATGCACCTGCTGCATATATGGCTATGATGATGGGGAAACATGTTCGTGTCCAAAAGCCTTTAACACACACTATAGCTGAAGCTCGTTTCCTTACAAAGATTGCAAAAGAAACAGGTGTAATCACACAAATGGGTAATCAAGGACATGCGGGTGATGGAGTTAGAGAATTGTGTGAAATGATTTGGGACGGTGCTATAGGTGAAGTTAAAGAAGTCCATATCTGGACAAATCGTCCTATTTGGCCTCAGGGCATTGATAAACCATTATCTAAAAGGGATGTTCCTCCAACAATAGATTGGGATTTGTGGATAGGACCGGCCCCAATGCGACCTTATAATCCGGGTTATGCCCCATTTAAATGGAGAGGTTGGTGGGATTTTGGATGTGGAGCAATCGGTGATATGGCGTGCCATATCATGGACCCTGCTTTCTGGTCATTGAAACTGTATGAAGCACTGAAATATACTGTGGAAGTACTTGAACAGGAAGGCATGAACAAACAAACCGCACCGAAAAAGTCTATTATAAAGTATCAATTCCCTGCCCGAGGAAATATGCCGGCCGTAGATGTATACTGGTATGATGGTGGTCTATTACCAAAACGACCTGAGGGTATACCTGCAGACGAAAAATTAGGCGATGGAGATAATGGCTCCTTATTTATAGGGACAAAAGGTTACTTAACCACAGGTTGCTATAGTGGTGACTCAAGATTGGTACCCGCTGAGAAAATGAAAGATTACAAAAAACCCGACCCAACTATCCCACGCATTCCAGAAGAGAATCCATTTAAGAATTGGATAGAGAGTATTAAAGCAAATCAGAAAGCATGTTCTGATTTTGAGTATGCTGGACCATTAACTGAAGTAGCAAATATGGGCAATGTAGCACTTTGGGCTGGTGAAAAAATTGAGTTTGATGTAGCATCTATGAAGATTACTAATGTAAAGAAAGCCAACAAGTATTTAACCAAAGAATATCGTAAAGGTTGGGAACTTCCTTTATAAAATTGTTTAGAGAGTAATTTCTGCTTTTTTATAACAGGTTAAAAGCCTTGCAAGATTTATCTTGCAAGGCTTTTCTATTATATATTGGGATTTTTCGATTATATAAAAGTTTATCTTTGAGATATTTTCTCCTCTGGAAATCAAACATCCAGGACCAGGAACAATACTGTCTTTCCAAACAAAAACTTCGTAGCCACCGGTTGAAAAATACTGGAACAAAAGTCCCCGCAATTTTTGATATCGCCTTTTGTTTACCTCAATAAACATTTTCTCTATTATTTTTTGTTGATTTTCTTCTGAAATATTTAATTTTGAGAGTGCTTCATATACGGTCCATAAAGACAACAAAATATTTGAATTATTATCCTCAAAGATTACATTTTTTTTATTTACAAAATATTGTTTTATTTTCTCAATGCCTCTATATGGATATTCAATATCAATTCCTATTTGTGATGTAGAACTCAACGCAATCGTTAAGTATGTGTGGGAATGACTTATGGAAAGATATATTGTCTTTGCAGGGGGAGAAAAAAAATTATTTAATAAAATATCCCTTCTTTTTTTTACGGAATTAAAAAAATCTATATTTACATTATTTGTTTGCAGAATATAAAGGGATAAAAGTCTACTCAATAAAATTTCTTTTTGGCGTTTTTTTGATTTACATTTACTAACATAATCAGTTAAATCAGATGTAAATATCTCGTCATCTTGTGTAAACATTTGATAATCTTGTTCCGAAAATATATCTATAGGAACAAATAAAATAGAAACGTCGTTATCCAATAAAAAAAAAGACATAGAAATAATAGTTATTTTTTTCTCTCATATATATGTAATGCTCTTCCTGAAGGCAAAATATATTGTTTATAAACATAATTTTCTTTAAATTCTACTTCTACGGCCATTTCTTTGTCACTTACAAATCGAGGTACTTTATTCCCAGTTGCAGAACCGAACATAATATAATCTGGCTTTCTTGAAAGAACATACTTCCCATCCCCTTTCTCATGCCCAGCAAAACCTTTTCCTAATGTTTTTATTTCTCTGTGTGCAATGTGTTCATCATTAAGACCTAACATATCAATAATTCTTAATCGTGAATAATAGGCAACACTGCCTGCAGTATTTGTTGCCAGTAAGGAATTTGAGGGAACATTATCGCGAAGCCATAGGCCTGTTTCCTTACCTCTTTCAGCCACAACATCAGCAACAATACGGTCATAGAGATAAGGATCATTCTTCAACTGCCACAAATTAAAACATACCATAATAATTACAAAAACCAGACTCCGCAAATAGGATGTCCCAGGAATAAATAGAGAGTATGCACAAACGGCAACTAATAAAGGTGTTACAGGAGTAAAAAAACGATGTGCAGGCATACAATCACCACCTACGGATATTACATATAACATATTTAAAAAGACCGTTAAGCTCATCGCAAATATTACAGGGGCTTTGCTTTCATGAGTTTTTAATGGAAACACTTGTATCATGATTAAAGGAACCCATAAAAGAGAAGTCCCTTTAAGAAAATACATTGCATAAGTTAGCCCCCTTTCTATTTGCTCTTTCGAAGAACCTACTTTAACATAGAAGGTATTCGGTAACAACCAGCCATAGTAGTTATAACGCCAAACAAAATATGGAATAAATAAAACTGAAAAACCAATTATTATAAGTATAGGATTCAGATATTGTTTTTTTGGCCAGACATGAATTAATGAACAGAATACAAGTACAGGCAAGATTATTCCTGCATCAGGACGGGACATAACCGCCAGGGCTACTATAAACCCCAATAACAAATACCCTATTATTGATTGTTTATTCCGTGAAACTAAAGCACCAAATATTAACATCGACAAAAAAATTAAAAACGCGGTCATACTCGTTTCCATACCGCTCATAGCCCAGGATATAAAAGCACCTATTGACCCTAATAGGAGAACCCCTGCGACAGAAACGAGCCAGTGTATTCCATGAATAATCTTATGAATTCGAGACATTAAAAATATAGTAATGAATGTAAACAAAATCCCAATAATTTTTGATGCCATGGGTAAGTCCAAACCTATTTTGTATAGTCCTGCCAACAGCAATACCCACAAAAAACAAGTATATCCTTCAACATATTCTCCTTCGTTATAAACAACACCTTTTCCCTCTGCCCAATTTTCTGCATATCGAAAAGCTATGTAAGCGTCGTCTAAGGTCCATGGTTGTAAATAATAATTAAATAATGCAACCATCACCAAAGAAATACCCAGACATATTAAAATCACAAACTCTTCTAACTGCGGAACATTTGTTAGTCTTTTTTTATTCTTAATAAAATAAGTAAGAGTAACACCATTTAAATCCATAAAGTTAACCCTTGTTCAATTTTAGGGTACAGTATATACTGTATACAAAATAATATAAAACATATATTAGAGATAGATAAATATAAGTATAATGATTAGGGTAAGTATAGAGAGATAATACGATAAGAAAACCCCAAATAAAAACTAAAATGAGATTTACTAAACGATGTTGAACCGCCCGACTTGGGTATAAGTATCGGATAGGAACAAAGACCAAAATAGTTAAAACCAAAATTATTATAAAATTAAGTTCTTTTGGTAAACCCAAAAGAAAAATATAGAGCACAACGATATTCCAGTAGGAAGGGAATCCTTTGAACCAATGGTCTTCTGTCTTTGCATCAGCCTGACAAAACTGATAGGCCGAGGAAAGAGTTATTAAAATAGAAGATATTAAGTTTAGTTTATAGGGCACGCTGTGAGTCTCATATAGAAAACTCGCAGGAACAATTACATAGGTAAAATAGTCCACAATATTATCTAATAAAGCACCGTCAAAATTCGGTAAGACATCTTTCACTTTACACGCCCGTGCTAAAACACCATCCACAGAATCTATAAAAACAGAAACAGCCATCCATATAAAAGCCAACAGCCAATCATGTCTACCAATGGCAATAATTGCCAAGAAACCAAAAACAGCACCCAGTGCAGTAAATAAATGTATTGACCACGCTAATATGTATTGAATACAGGAAAAATTCTTATTACTTGTCATATATAAATCTACTTTTATCCATGCCCTCAAATTTTTTCATTATCCTTTACTGATTTTACCTTTTTCTTAAGGATATTGAAAACCAATAGTTCTATAAACACCACTAATGTTATAAGACATGTTATATATTTATATGATAGGGTAACACCATATTTATCAACTAAAAAACCAAAAACAAGACTTCCAACCACACCCCCCAAACCTACAAGACCCTCATTAATCGATGCCCTTCCATGACGAAGTCCCGGGTTGTTCACACTATAATATGTACTTGCAAAAAAAGTCAATCCATGATTGGCACCTATGACAGCAAAAGATAAACCTATTAGGACTATACTTTTTGTTTCTGACAATATAAAAAAGGTAAGGGCGCATATTCCTTGAGAAATAATGAGTAAAGAGATACGATGTTTCCAGAAATATGTCCACGCAAATAATAAAAACATACTTGCAGTAGCAAAAGCCATCATTGCAGAGGGCCAGGAAAATTTAGTTGCAGGATCGCCCATCAAAATAGGGCTAACTATGTTCTCCGATAAAAAACGCAATTGGTTGTTAACAACAATTCGCTTAAAATGTTCTGCATAAGTGGAGCGAGGAATAATTGTCATCAGATTAGCAAGAAAAACTCCTATCCAAAAGGGATATAGGTATAAATTATTTATTTTATCTTCACCACAAATATTTTCAGAATTCTTTTTAGAACTATCTTCCGTATTGTAATGATTATCTTCATGCTGGATGAACAGGAGGAAAACAAAAGAAAGCATGCTAACAAAAAATATCAAGATGTATGGTAATCGAAAATCTATGTCATAGAGAGGTCCCGCTACTAATGGACTTACTGTAAAACCCAAACTCCATGCAATATTAAAGAATGCAAGATTTCTCTGCCTTTTGGCATCATCCTTTTCTGTTCCTACCCATGCATAAAAAGCAGGCCAAGTAATAGCCATCCCGATGAAAGCAATTGCAGAAAGTAAATAGAGAGTATTCGCATATGGGAAGAAAGGGCATAGTGGATAAGAAAAAGAGAAAATAATTACTCCCCATCGAGCCCATAACAATATATTTTTTGACTTTCCTACAATCTTTGACATTAGAAGACAGGTGATCGTATAAGTTGTCATCTGAATAGCGAAGACTTTCCCCGAAATAGCCGTATTTCCACCAGAAACATGTTCAAGAATTAGAAAGGGTAAAGCTACAATTCCTGCCATAATAGCAAAATCTACCCAGAAACCTACCTGGCATAACAAGAAAAAGGAAATAACTCTTTTGTGGAACATAAAACCTTACTTCTTTATCTTTCGAGGAATAATAAGGGGTTTGATAAATTAATGGATTATCGTTAATATGAATAAATAACTGCAAATTTTAAATGATAAAAACCTAACCAATAGTCTTATGAAATCGAAAAGATGCCACAAAAAGAATGATAATACCCATTGCCCCAAGAATGGCACCGTTATGCCATAAATCCCAAAAACCTGCGTTGCGAAGGATAATTCCTCGTAATATTCGAATAAAATAGGTGGCAGGCACCATTTGACCAAACCAATAAATCACCTTAGGCATTGTTTCCTGAGGAAACATAAAACCAGATAGTAGAAAAGAGGGTAATAGAATAAGGAAAGAAATCTGTAACGCTTGAATTTGATTTTGTGCAAAAGTGGATACCAACAGTCCCATACCTAATGTAGTGAATAAAAAAATTCCTGCAAAAAAAGCGAGGAGCAAAACACTCCCTGCGATAGGGACTTGAAATAGAAATCGCATCAGGAAAAGAACAGATGCTGTTTCACATATACCTACACCTAAGAATGGTACTAATTTGCCCAACATCAGCCCGAATCTTGATACAGGGGTAACAACCAATTGTTCTAAAGTTCGCTGTTCTTTTTCTCTAACAATAGCAAAAGATGTAAGTAACATTATTACCACCTGCAGAATAACTCCACACAAGCCTGGAATCATAAAGTTTGCTGTCCTCATATCCGGGTTAAAAAGTACACGAGGACGCATATCTATTGGGAATTGAGATGGCAGAGATTTCGTTTTACTTAACATTTTTATTGAAGCACGCAAACCAATTGCGTTACTAACATTTAAAGCTTGCATCGCTACAGTGGAATCACTACCATCAATAAGGATTTGAATATCAACATGTTCATTTTTCAATACACGGTCGGTATAATAAGGAGGGATATGTATTCCAACACGAACAATCCCTCTACGCATTGCAGTAGCCATTTCTTCCTCGTTATTAAATATTTCTACAATATCGAAATAGCCTGAATTTACAAATTGATCTACTAAATTTCGGCTTTCTACCCTTTTATCCTGGTTTAATAATCCCGTCTTAATATTTTTTATGTCTAAATTCACCGCAAATCCAAAAATCGTCAATTCAATACTTGGAATCACTAACATCAAGAAAAGACTACGAGGGTCTCTAACAATGTGTCTTGTTTCTTTATAGACTATTGCAAAAAAACCCTGAAACATATATGCTTATTTCCCAAAAGAGCGAGTTAAGGTTACAAAAACATCTTCAAGTGTTGGAGGGACTAATCGTAAACTCTCAACAAAAAAACCTTTCTTCGCTATTGAATGTTGAAGTTCCTCTTCACTCCCCTGCTGAATGTGAATGTGGATTACATCGGAAAACATTGTAGCATCTTTTACAAAAGGCATTTTTAATAACTCTCGCATGGCTTCAGTAAGTCGGTCTATTCTAAGTTCATAACGAACATAACCCTCCGGCATTACCTGAGGCATTTTTTTTAACTCTTCAGGGGAACCGTAAGCAATTAGTTTTGAAAAGTAAATATACCCAAGATGAGAACAGCGTTCTGCCTCGTCCATATAATGTGTGGTTACAAAAAAGGTTGTTCCACGAGCAGAAAGGTCAAATAAAAGGTTCCATAGGTCACGGCGGGCAACAGGGTCTATCCCTGCAGTAGGTTCATCCAGAAATAATAGTTTAGGATTGTGAACTAAGGCACAGGCAAGAGCCAGTCTTTGTTTCCACCCTCCCGATAAGGAACCCGATAATTGGTTCAAATATGGTTTGATTTCAACAATATTGATTACTTCGTCAATCCGTTCTTTTCTCTGTCTTCGAGGGATACCATAGATTCTCGCATAAAAGTTAATGTTTTCTAATACTGTTAGGTCGGAATATAGACTGAACTGCTGAGACATGTATCCAATTGACTTTTTTACTTCTTCACTCTCATATACTACATCATATCCCATTACTTTTGCTTCACCCGAAGTTGGACGGAGAATACCACAAAGCATACGAATTAATGTAGTCTTTCCTGAACCATTAGGTCCTAAAAAGCCAAAAATATCACGTTCACGAACAACTAATGAAACACGGTCCACAGCGGTATAGGAACCAAACTTACGAGTTAATTCATTGACTTGAATTACGGGTGCATGAACCTGTTTAAAAATATGATTATTTTCCACCTGTAATATATTTAGGCTCATCGGGTTAACGGCACCTTGACAGTAGCAGTCATTCCTGCTCGAAGTTTACCATCATGTGAATTAAAAGATAATTTCACTGCAAACACTTGTTGTATTCTTTCTTCCTGTGTTTGTAGATTTCTCGGAGTAAATTCACCCTCTGATGCAATATAGATAATTTTACCTGAAAATGTTTCGTTTTTATATGCATCTGTAGTAAAACTTAAATCTTTTCCGACAGATATATAACCCAATACATAAGCGGGTACATAAATAAACATTTCCAGTTCATCCGGATTGACAATTCGAATACATGGACCCGGAGGAAGTATATCTCCTTTCCGAACAGATACAGATTCTACAATCCCATCGATTGGAGACCGAACTGTACATTCTTTTACAACCGAATCTGCCCGTGCCAATTCAGCCCTGGCAGACTCTAAAGCAGATTCTGCAGAACGAATGTCTTCAGCTCGAGGACCTCGTTTTATTTCATCAAACATAGCAATAGTTCGTTCCCAGTTTGCCTTTGCAGACTCTATTTCTTCATCACGAGCACCCTTTTGAAGTTGTTTATGCCTTTCTTCGGCCACACGATATTCAGCTTTTGCTTTTTCAAAAAGAATCTTTGACTGTTCCCATTCTTTTCTGGAAACAGCTCCTTCGTTAAAGAGCCTTTCTGCTCTTTCATAATCTTTCTTTGCAATTTCAAAGGTGGATTTTGCCGATTCAAGAGCCGCCTTTGCCGATTGTTTGTCCTCTTCTCTTGCTCCAGCAAGAAGAAGCCGATATTGGGCCTCCGCTGTTTTAACAGCATTCTTTGCCTGACGAAGTTCTTCCTCTGTAGCCCCCTTTTTTAATTTTTCTACTAATGATTCCGCTCGTTTAACCCCGGCAAGGGCAGACTGGTATATAGACTCTTGTTGAGTACAGTCTAACTGAATCAAAACCGTATCTTTTTTTACCCAATCCCCTTCTTTTACAAGTACATCTATAGCTCTTCCCCCTATTGTAGAACCAGGAGTATGAACATGGCATTCAATTTGCCCTGAAACTATAAAAGTATTTTTCTTATCTTTATTACAAGAACATAATAGTATAAAGTTTAATATAAACAACAAACTAATTATTTTATAAAAAATCTTACATTTCATTTTGATGTCAAAATATATTTAAGAAAAACTAATGCTTTATTATTGTTAAAAATTCCTAGGTAAAAAAATAATAACTTAATTAAATTGAAAAAACAAAATATGAAGTAAAAGGGAAAGTAAACAATAGTAAGGTAAATTATTTTTTAATTTCAACTAAACCGAAAGTCATAGAAGCCTCAGCAACGACTTGATTTTCTACCGAAGCAGCTACTTTCGCCTTGAATAAATCGTTTCTGTAATACAACATCTCTGCCTCTACAACAAGTTGGTCCCCCGGAACAACCAATCTTCTTAATGAAGCGTTTTCTATTCCAATAAAATATGCCTGATAAAGGGGTGGTTCGCCATTCTCTCTAAATATAAGGACAGATGAAACTTGAGCCATTGCTTCAAGAATTAAAACACTGGGCATTACAGGAACATCAGGCCAATGCCCCTGAAAAAAGGGTTCATTAACAGTTACATTTTTGATTCCCACGACTTTTTTCATGGATGTAAATTCAATAATTCTATCCACAAGGAGAAATGGATAACGATGGGGTAATATCCTCAGTATCTTATTCACATCCAAAACGGGAATTTGTCGGTGTGCAGTAGGTCGGGGGTCATGTACGGCATAAATACCATATCCATTTAGATATACTTTTTTTATTTGTTTTGTAAACATAACATTTTTTTCATGTCCTGATTTGACACCAATAATATGACCTATTAATGGTCTTCCCAAAAGATAGGTATCCCCAAGCAAATCCAATATTTTATGACGAACAAATTCATCGGGGAAACGAAGCCCATCATTAAGTATCTCTTCATCGCCTATTACAACTGCACTTTCTAAACTACCTCCCATAATTAACCCCTGTTCTTTTAACATTTTTACCTCTTTCAGAAAACAAAAAGTACGAGCCGGAGCAATCTGAGACATAAAAGTCTCTTCGTTTACAGGGAAACTTGCATACTGTGTTCCAATTGCCACATGGTCGTATGCTATAGTCATTGTAACTCTTAACTCATCAGAAGGAAGAACATTCAAAGTAACTTCATCCTGACGATAATATACAGGTCTATCTACAATAAGGGCTCTTTTGGGTTCTTCCAGTTCTGTTATCCCTGCCCTCAAAAGACAATTCATAACAGGAAGGGCACTTCCATCTCCGTTTGGAATTTCTTCATTATCGAGTTCTATATACAAATTATCAATTCCCAAACCTGCCATAGCTGCCAAACCATGCTCGACTGTACGAACTTTCGCACTGCCAATACCTATTGTTGTACCTCTTGAAACATCAACGACATGGTCAATATCAGCAGGAATTGCAGGTTTACCTGCCATATCTGTTCGAATAAAAATAATACCTGTATCCGGAGGGGCTGGTTTGAATGTAACCGTTGTTAAACTTCCACTATGCAACCCTACTCCGGAAAAGGAAACTTCTTTACTAATGGTTCGCTGGTTTTTCATACGCAGTTGTTCTCTAATTTTTGAATTCTTGCTTCAAGATCTTTTACTTTTTTCATCAATTCTGGCACATATTGTTGAGCAACTAATATTCTCTTTGCCCGGGAATGGTCTACTGCAGGAAATCCCGAAACAATAGATCCGTCTTCTACCGATTTTGTTACACCTGACCATGCACCAATGGTCACATTATTCCCAATAGTTATGTGTCCGTTGATACCAGAACCGGCTCCAATACGGACACCATTCCCAATTACTGCACTACCGGCAATACCTGTAGTTGCTGCAATAGCGCAATTCTCACCAATTTTAACATTATGGCCTATCTGAACTAAATTATCAATTTTTGTTCCTGTACCGATTCTTGTCTCCCCGAAGGTAGCCCTATCAATACAGGTATTACTCCCAATCTCCACATTATCCCCGATGACTACTCGTCCAATCTGAGGAACTTTAATCCATTCGTTTCCATCGAACACAAAACCAAATCCATCAGTCCCGATACAGACACCGGCATGAATAATACAATGTGAACCTATTATTGTATTTTCTCGAATAGTTACATTTGGAAAAAAACAGTTATTTTCACCAATTTGACAATTATCACCTATATAAACATTTGGGAAAACAATGGTATTCTTGTCAATTCGTGTATTTTTCCCTATAAATACATAAGGTCCTATTGTAACCCCTTCTCCTAATTGAACATTTTCTGCAATTATAGCCGTAGGATGAATTCCACCTGGTAAAAAAGGTTGTTGTTCGATACCAAATTTTTGCAATATCTGGATAAAAGCAATTTCAGGATTTTTCACAATAATGCACACAAGTGTTTCAGGTAATGGGAGTGTTGGTTCTTCTGCAATTAGCACGGCAGAAGCATTTGTATTGGAAAGAAAGGGTTCGTATTTTTTATCTCTTATAAAAACTAAATCACCTTCTTTGGCATTCTCAATACTATTAACACTTCTTATTAAAGTATTTTCTTCTCCCCTGATGATTTTACCATCTACCCATTGTGCTATTTGTATTGCTTTTATCTGCATTTTTTATTGAGTTTTAAATATGATTGTAATGTTTTAATAACCCTGAGTTACTATTTTTTGGGTTTTGGGGTACTACGTTCGGAAGAATTTGAGTTTAAATGTGTTAAAACCTTAGATGTAATATCCATTGTTGGACTATGAAATAATAAACTACTCTTTAAAGATTTACCCGCATTAAAAACAAGATGATAATTATCTGAAGTTGCAATAATATTAATAGCATTCTGAATATCGTCCAAACATTCACGAATAATTCTTTCTTCTTTGCTATCAATTGTTTTTTGCCTTTTTTCAAGTTCGGCCCGATATGCGGCTGCTTCTTGTTCTATTTTCATTTTCAAATCAAGTTTTTCTTCGTCACTCATTGTAGCCTTGCCCGATTCAAGTTTTTTACGGTCTTCTTCAATCCGGTTCATTAGATTATCAAGGTCTTTTTGTTGGGCATCCACCTCTTTTTGAAGTTCTTCGTATTTCTGTTTTCTCTTATTATATTCCCTCATAACAAGTTCAACATCAACGACAGCAATTCTATAAGATGTCCCTGTATCGGCACTTTTAGAAGGCTCCTGTGCTATTACATTTTTATAAGGAATTAACAAAGAACTTAAAACAAATAATGAAATAAAAAAATATCTCCCTTTCACAACTTTTCCTTTCTTTTATTAAGTTAAATCATAGTTTTGTATAATAAACGAAAGTATATCACATTTTTATTTAAAATTTCATTACCGAATAAAGAGACTATATTTTAAGGGTATTTAAATTAGAACTGCAATCCTGTAGTTAAATGTAACTTGCCATTTCCCTGGTCTTCGTCCGGATTAAGTGGAATTCCATAATCAATACGAATAGGTCCAAATCTTGGAATTTCGGCACCTATTCCAAAACCTGCACTATATCTCAGGTCCGATAAATCAAGATCATCTTCGTCTTTCCAAACACCGCCCATATCAACAAAGGAATACAAACGGACGATATTTGTTAGTTTATATTTTAGTTCTAAGTTATTAACCAATCGAAGGTTACCGCCTTCTGCAATCCAATCACCGAACCAGCCATATTCACGAATTTTGGGTCCTATATCGCGATAATCGTAACCACGAACTGTAGTTGTGCCACCTGCATAAAACCTGTAAATTAATGGTATATAATCTGAATCCCCATAATCAGTCATCCAACCTTCACGAGTTCTTAACATCAATACCCATTTTTTGTTTTTATCTAATGCTTTAAACCATGAAAGGTCAAATTGCAACTTTACAAAATTATTATCACCGCCAAGTCCTGCAAGTTCGGAACTCAAAATAGCATTAATTCCACGAGATGGATCTCTTGGACGGTCTAAGGTATTTCTTTCAAGACTTAAAATGGTGCTAACTGTTGTTGAATTTTCAGTCTGTCTGCGGATTTCTTTATTAATAAACCATGGTAGGTCGCTAATATCAACATCCTCTACCCGAAATGCAAGACGGGCCGTATTATATAATGATAAGGATTTTCCAAATCGTATCTGTCCACCCGCTTGGTTTTCGCGATAATCGGCTCCTCCACGAACCCAATAGGATTCATTATATATATCAACCCCTAAAGAAATGGGATAACCAAATATTTCAGGGTCTGTAAAACTTATATTATATCGGTCTCTTCTATCACCTATATGGACACGAGTGGAAAATTGTTGGCCTCCACCTGAAAAATGAGGCCAGTTAGTTATATCAAAATTTCTTAGACGAAGTTGAGCGAATCCTCCCACACCTTCATCTGTACTATATCCGGCCCCAAACAAGAATGTATTTGTTTTGCCCTCTTCCACATCTACAATTAAATTTGAATATCGGGGATCTACATCATCATCTGTAAGTGTAATACGGACTTTGTCAAAATAATCTGTATTTTCGAGTCTTAAACGGCTGGCTTCAATAGATGAGCCGTCGTATCTTTCACCAGGTTTTATTAATACCTGTCTCCGGATAACATCGTCCTGAGTAACATCGTTTCCTGTTATGTCGACTTGTTTTATATATTTTAGTTCCCCTTCCGATATATTATATGCAATATTTGTTGTTTTGTTTTGTTCATCTTTTGTAACCTGAGGAGCCACTGTTGCATCAACATAACCACTATCCCGATATTTGATTTCCAGAGTCTGGGCATCCATTGCAACTTGCCCTTTATTATGAATATTCTCAGGTTTAATTTTTATCTCTTTTTCAAATTCATCATTGTCAAAAACGTTATTGTTTGCATATTGAATAGATTGAACTTTATATTGTTCACCTTCTTCTACAAATAGTTTGATTTTTAATTTTTTACCTCCGTCTGTATATAAGACATCCGTATGTGTTACTTTTGCATCTAAATAACCATGGTCTCCATATTTGTTAACTACATTGTCAAGGTCACTTTCGAATTTTGTTTCATCATATTTTCCCCCAATAAACCACCATGCCGGTTTTGTCTTCATAGCCTTTTTAATCTGTCGATCCGATAATGCGTTATTCCCCTCAATTTCAACTTCTTTGATCCGAGCCTTTTTACCTTCATCTATTGAATATATTATTCGAACAAGTCCTGGTTCTATTTTCTCAGTTATAACATCAACTTTTGTATTTGCATAACCTTTCCCTTGATACATATTAATAATAGATTTTCTGTCTTCTTCACATAGTTCTGGGATAAAGGAGGAACCCCGCTTTTGTTTCAAGATAGGTTCTATTGCTCGTGGTTTAATTTTTTTACAGCCAATTATTTTAACATCTGTTATTCTTCTTTCTTCTTGAACAATAAATATTACCTTGACACCATTCCCTTCGGGAGTAACTTCTGCATCTACTTTTACGAAATAACCTAAACCATAAATCCTTTTTAAATCTCTTGCAATTGAACGAGGATTTAAAGTTTGACCGGGTTTTGTTTCTGCCTGTCCTAAAACCACCTGTTCATTAATTTTTTCTAAACCTTTTATCTGAACAGCGACAATTTCCTTTCCCGTATATTCTTCTAATTGTGCAATAACATTTCCACAAAATAGAAGGATAAGGAAAAAACAGCCCGTATATACTTTTTTTCTCAACATTTAACAAATCCCTTTATTAGTTTATTATGTTATTTTAATACTGTGCCTACAGAATGCCCTAATTTGCAATTAATTTGACTGTATTATTATCGTTTTTTTGTAACTGATTTTCAAATTTGTTTTCTTTTTGAATAAACTCTAATTTTTTATTATCTTCAGCAACTGCAATTATTATCGTATTTCCCTCTTTAACATCACCATTTAGTAATTTTTCTGCGAGTGGGTCTTCAACACTCTGCTGGATAGCTCTTCTTAAAGGACGAGCTCCATATTCTTCACTGCTACCGATTTGCACAAGAAACTTCTTGGCTTCGGATGTTATCTCTAATTTTATCTGTTTCTCATGTAGGTTTTTTGAAACTTCGGCAAGTTGTATATCGATGATTCTTTCTAATTGTTCTTGAGTAAGCCGATGAAAAACTAAAATCTCATCTAAACGATTCAAAAACTCGGGGTTAAAGATTTTTCGAACCTCTTCCATCACACGGTCCCGCATTTTTTCATATTCTTCTTCAATTGTATCCTTTTGGAATCCCAATGATGTTGATTTTCCAATTCTACGGGCTCCAATATTCGAAGTTAGGACAATAACCGTATTTTTGAAGTCTATCTTTCTTCCACTTCCATCTGTCATTTGACCTTCTTCAAGTATTTGGAGCAATGCATTAAAGATATCAGGATGTGCTTTTTCTATCTCATCAAAAAGGACCACAGAATAAGGTCGTCTACGCACCTGTTCTGTGAGTTGACCCCCTTCATCATAGCCGATATATCCCGGGGGAGCACCCATTAAACGAGATACTGTGAATTTTTCCATATACTCCGACATATCTAAAGTGATTAAAGCCCGTTCGTCTCCAAATAAAAACTCTGCGAGTTTTTTTGCAAGAAGTGTTTTACCTACACCTGTAGGACCTAAGAAAAGGAAGGAACCCACAGGACGGTTATGATGTCTTATACCCGCTCTTGACCTTTGTATTGCACGGGTAATTGCATCAATAGCATTATCCTGTCCTACTATGGACTTGTGTAATTCCTCACGCATACGCAACAATCGTTCTGTTTCTGTCTCACCAATTTTAGTAAGTGGAACACCCGTCCATTTCGATACGACATAAGCAATATCTTCAGCAGTAACTGTTGCTTGAGCGGAATCTCTCTGGGATTCCCATTCTTTTTTCTTCTCTTGATACAAAGACTGGAAACGGCGTTCTTTATCCCTTAAAGATGCTGCTTTTTCAAACTCCTGATGTTTTATTGCTATCTCTTTTTCCTGGGTTACTTTTTCTATTTCAATTTCCAATTCTTTTAGTTCTTTAGGGCGTGTGGTTATTTGAAGTCGGACCCGACTCCCTGCTTCATCAAGCACATCGATTGCTTTGTCTGGTAAATAGCGGTCTGTTATATATTGGTCTGAAAGTTTCACCGCTGAAATAATCGCATCATCTGTATATTTAACCTTGTGATGTGCTTCATATTTATCACGAAGTCCCTGAAGAATTTTAATTGTTTCTTCGGGAGAAGGGGCTTCGACAAAAATTGTTTGAAAACGTCTGGCTAATGCAGCATCTTTCTCAATATACTTTCGGTATTCATCTGCTGTAGTAGCCCCAATACATTGTAATTCTCCCCTTGCAAGGGCGGGTTTTAACATATTTGCCGCATCAACGGCTCCCTCTGCGGCTCCCGCTCCAACAATCGTATGGATTTCATCAATAAATAGGATAATATTATCTTCTCTTTGTATTTCTTTCATTACGCTTTTTAAGCGTTCTTCAAATTGTCCCCTATATTTTGTCCCAGCAATAACAGAACCTAAGTCTAATGTTAACACTCGTTTATTAAGTAATAAATCGGGAACATTCCCATTAACAATAGATTGAGCAAGTCCTTCTACAATTGCCGTTTTTCCTACCCCTGCCTCTCCAATCAAAACAGGATTATTTTTGGTTCTTCTACTTAATATTTGTATAACACGCTCTATCTCTATTTCTCTTCCAATTACAGGGTCCAATTTCCCTTCCCTTGCTAAAAATGTCAGGTCTCTCCCAAAAGTATCAAGTGCCGGAGTTGTAGATTTTCTTCGTTCGTGTAACTCTCCTTTACTACCGGGTTTACCATGTTCACCAAGTAGTTTCATAATTTCTGTCTGAGCCCGGTTCAAGTCAACACCAAATTCCAACAACAATTTAGCAGCTACACTTTCTCCTTCCTTGATAAGTCCTAATAGAACATGTTCTGTGCCAATATAAGTATGATTGAAACGATGTGCTTCTTCTGCTGCCATTTCTAGAACTTTTTTAGCACGAGGGGTATATGTTATTTCTTCAGATGATAACAGTGCACGTCCCTGAGGGCTACGATGCTCAATCTCATGAATTAATTGTTCAAAATCTACACCCATGTTTAACAATGCTTTTGCAGCAATACCCTCAACCTCCTGACACAATGCGAAAAGAATATGCTCGGTTCGAACATATTCACTACCTCGTTTCACTGCTTCGTTACGAGCAACAGCAATTACATGTCGGGCTCTCTCTGTAAATCGTTCCCACAACATTCTATTCTCCCTGAAACTATAATCTCTTTTATATATTTTTAGTTTTTAAATATTTCTTTGAATTTATTAGCACGTGTCAAACTCATCTTTACAGTATTATTACCATTTGAACTTAAATTCACAACAATGTGCCCCCCCTGAAGTTCAAATAGTAAAGGCAAAGGTAAAGAAAGGACAGATCCTGAAGTAAGATTTAGTGAATAACCCAATTGTAGAGCAGACCATAATTCTATTGCTTCTGGAAATTCTAAAAATCTGGCTCCTTTAGCAACTCCTTCTGCTCGGCCTACCATATCCTCTAATGTTAATTTACTCGAAGTAAGAAGTCTTTGCCTTGCATCCATTTCTGCTTTCGTTATTTCATTTACCATGTGTGATAAAGAAAAAACAATTTCCACTTCTGAGAATCCCAAAGTGTACTTATTGCCAATAGCAAATAGGCTACCCACAGTCTCTATTAAACTCACCGCAACAGGAGAGGATAGGGTACTATGAAAACCTTGTTCAATCAAATTTTTTGGGATTGCCAGTGGGCGGGCATCCGTAGGGGGGCCTGTTTTTATCCCTTTTAAATAAAACCCCAAAGACTTTAATTTTTCCTCCCAAAGATTAATGCTTCCTGTTCTTGCTAATCCTGGAAGATGAAGGATAATGAAAAACTTTAATCCTGTTCCTATTAGATTTAGGTCCGAAGATAAAAAACCCAATCGTGAGTCTGTCATATAATCTACAAAAGTACTCATACGGTCGTCAATTTTATTCAAAAATTCCCAGGATTTCTCTACTTGAAGCCCTGCAAAAACTACACGGAATGCGATATGTTCTCCCGCATTCACCATTATCGAAAAACGCTGGTCTTTACTAATAAATGCACCACGATGTCCGATTCCAGAGAGCAAGTCATAAGACACTAAAAATCTCTCTGATAAAAATAGGTTCTCTTTTGGAGAACTACCTGCAAAACTAATATAATCGTCTATGGAAATATCGTCCAATTGTAAAGAATTTTCTTTTATTAAATCTTCCAATCTTTTTTTTTCTTCTTCACTCATTCTCATAGGGAAAAAGAATCCCGCAATATTACGACACAGTGTGCCTACTGTTAGAATTGACACAGGAGCCCCTGATATCTCTTCTCTCCACCAAACTGGTTTATTAGTGACCCATGTTTTCATTATCATAAATCAATTTTTACCTATTTTCCATGAAGATAGAATTTTTTCTAAATCTAAAATTTCATCGCGTAGTTTCGCAGCTGATTCATAATCTTCTGACTTAATTGCCTGTCTTATTAATGCTTTTTTTGTATCTAAAAGTATTTGGGCCTGAATTCGTTCCTCATCATTAGCGTAATTTAATTTTTTGCCGATATGAGAACTACCCACTTGAATAACTTCAAGAATAGATTCTATATCAGGACCAAAAGTTTTATAACATGTAAAACAACCGACTCTGTTTTTTTCATGTATATAATTAATTTGTGTTCCACAAACAGAACACAGCGTTTTAATCTTCGGTTTTTTTGCCAGTTCCTCTGTATCTTCTCGTTGTTCTTTTACCTGTAATTCAACGGAAGCAAAATTAAATCCTTTAGGATTTTTCTGCACCTCTAATAAACAATCCGGACATAAATGCACTTCAGTTACATGCCCGTCAATGACTTCCCCATAGCGAACCGTTGCAAGTTTTTTATGACATTTTTGACAAAGCATTTCTGTGTTCCTTATATATTCTCCCTTAATTATAACATTATAAGTATATGCTCTTCACATCTGTTAAAATAAAAACGACCTTACAATTTGAAATGATGTAATATAATGATTTAGAATCATTTTATTAAAACCTAATTATAGAAGACCTATTGTTGTGAATGGGGTTAATATTACATATAAGTCTAAGAAAAAAGTGTTTTTATACAATCAAAAAATAATAAAAGCCTTTTGTATAATATTTGTTTTCTATTTTATCATTGCTGTTCTCCATGGCTTGTTGCCAGGTATCTGGGACAAATCTTTTGGGGGTAAAGAGGGAAAAGGTCCTTTCCGTATTTTAATATTCACACCATTTTTGATTTCATTATTTCTTTTTATCCTTATAAAAAATAACTCTAATAAAAATATTCTATTAAAGCCAAACATAATCTATATACAAATTATTCTCCAACCTAATTCTCATCGGGGTCCCCCTTTTTAACAAGTTCAATACCTTTTCATCAATTCCCTATTCCAAATCTAATTTTCTACCACTATATCTTATTCTTAAATACTTATATAAAATTAAATTTAGTGTTATAAGGAGTAATAAAATGAGAAAAAATGGTTTTACCTTAATTGAATTACTGGTAGTTATAGCTATAATTGGGATTTTAGCTGCAATTTTGCTACCTGCATTAGCCCGAGCAAGAGAAGCAGCACGAAGGTCAAGTTGCCAAAATAACTTAAAGCAGTGGGGACTTATTTTTAAGATGTATGCTGGTGAAGCTAAGGGGGAACGGTTCCCTATGATAATTATCAATTCAGAACCTTTATATGATTGCGAAACATTAGTACCCACAGGTTTAAATAATTATGTCTATGGCCTCAATCCGAGGATTTCTACAATTTATCCTGAATATTTAACAGACCCATCTATTCTTGTTTGCCCTTCTAATTCAAAAGTTACAGTAAACAATCTAAAAAATTCAAAAGGGGAGTGGACCATAAATTATGCATGCGACACAGGAACAGGGCAATTGTTACACTCTGCAGGAATTCGATTAGGAGTGAACAGTTATATATACACAGGGTGGGTTTTTGACAGATGTGAATTGGACGATCCCTCTACGAATCTGACACCGTTTCAGCCCTCTAAAACGGGTAGTAGACAGTTCTGGCGGGCACTTGCTTATACGGCCATGCAAGGGGCTATGGCTCATAATTATACGGTTGCAGACATCGACATATCAGGACTTTCACCTGATGGCAATGCAGGAGGAGATGTAGTTTATCGACTTCGTGAAGGGATTGAACGTTTTTTGATTACCGATATAAATAATCCATCTGCAACGGCTCAAGCGCAAAGTAATGTCTGGACAATGTTTGATATTATCGCTATAGGCTCTAAAGCAAATTATTTCAATCATATTCCCGGTGGTTGTAATGTTCTATACCTGGATGGACATGTAGAATTTATCCGATATGAAGGTAAGGCACCTGTAAATAGATATATTGCAGAATGTCTGAGTGCAATTCCCTATGCTTTGTCGTTCTAAAATCCATTTATTTAATAGACTGTGATAATATCCTGTACAATTGGCTTTCCATATTCGACTTCACCTACTTTAATATGTAGGTTGGGCGAAATGTGGACATCGGCATATCCATGTGTGTGTCCACAGAGAACAAGAAATTGATGATACATACTACTATTAGTCATTTCTTGAATAACTTCTCCAACAGCACCACAAGTATAGTTCGGTAACCATTTTGCGTCTCCTCTCCGGCCTTGATGCCAGCAGGCTTCTGCAAAAGGGGGGACATGTGTAGCAATAATAATAAATTGAGCACGATTCATCGCTTCGGGTAAAGCACGTGCAATATAATTTGCAGATTCTTTGCCTAATGCCTGAATCACCTGTTTAATACGAGGTCTATCAAGTCCTATAAGTTCTTTAATAAAAATGTAATCACTCATCTTTGTATCGGAACGGTCAAAATCCCCTAAAAGAGCATCCCCCCATCCATCACAACCTATAAGGATAGTATTGGGCGTGAGTGAAACTAAACCAACTTCGGGCAACCAACGAACTCGTTGAGAATATTTACTAATCTGACGGACTTTTTGTCGAACTTGTTCTATAGAACCATGATAGTAATCATGGTTCCCTAAAACAAAATAAACAGGGCATGTAAAAACTCTATCCATGTATAATAGCCATTTATCTATTGTCTCTGCCGTAGAAATATCCCCGGTTATCACCACTACAGATGGTTTTTGTTCTGCCATTCCTTTAATAAATGATGCCCCTTGCTCCGGAGAAAGATGGTCTAAATGAATATCCGTTACCCATAAAAGTTTTATAGTTTGATTTTTTGCATCATTTGATTTACTGTTTTTATACATCGACATATACTACATCATTTCTATTATTCTAAGTTGAGTTCTGCACACTTTTATTCGGTTTTATCCAAATAATACAAGTAATAGAAAATATCACAAGTACCATACCAATTATTAACTCTACATTCAATTTGATCTTATTAAGAATTAACTCAAATAATGCAGTGATAACAACCTGACTTAATCCTGTAACTGAAATCCATTGAGGTCTTCCTCTTCCATAAGCATATGTCAAAAATATTTGCCCCAATGTCCCACTTAAACCAATCAACAATAGTAGTACTCCATATTTTTCAATAATCTCTTTAAATACGGGTATATTCAAATTAGACAAATAGAATAAACAAAAGGCGGATGTTAAAGCAACTACACTATAATGACTAACAACAGTTACAGGAGTAATTAAACCACAAAAACTTAAACTTACCATTGCTGAGCCTGCACAGATTGCTCCCATAAAAGCGATAATTATAGGAAAAATATCTCCACGAAATTGAGGTTTTTCTATTAAATAAACACCCAAAAAAGTAGTCATGACAAGCAACCAGAATAATGACGGAACTTTGTCAGAAAAAATAATATGCATAATGAGAATAACCCAAATAGGCGTTGTAGCAGAAATTGTAACTGTATCGGTAGCATTCATTTGCGACAGAGAAAAGAAGGTACATAATAATGCAATTGTTCCCAAAATACTTCGTAACCATAAAGAAAGGGACCCAAACACAATAATTCTCTCTCTGCGAATTAAAGCAAAAATTACCATAAAAATAAATGTTGGAGCAATTCGAAAAAAAGCCACTGCAGTCCATGAGAGATTGTTTCCTATCATACTTCCACAAACAGCCATAATAGAAAAACAAAAAGCCGAACATAACATATACAAATATGGTAATAATGATTTCATATTTTATCTAATCTATGTTAATATAAAAGAACCTTTTATATATAAATTTAAGAGGTATGATAATATGTATTATGGTGTTTTTTTTGCAAGAAGGATTTACAGATTTTGGAAAACAATTTTTAATTTTCTTATAGTATTTTCTATTTTAACCCATTTCGGTTGTTCTATTTTTTATCAGCAAGAGGGACATTTTATCAATAATGATGTGGCCCTTCATTATATAGAAAAAGGGAAAGGCCCTCCTGTGATATTAATTCATGGGATTTTGGCTAATTCAAACCTTAATTGGCGTTTTCCGGGAATAATGCAAAGGTTATCAAAAAATTACTATGTTATAGCGATGGATCTAAGGGGACATGGTAAATCTGATAAACCTTATGGAAAAGAAATGTATGGAACCCATTTGGTTAACGATGTTTGTAAAGTTATGGAAGACCTCAATATAAATAAAGCACATATTGTAGGATACTCTCTTGGAGGATTTATCGCTTTAAAGTTTGCAACCTGTTATCCTGAAAAGGTTTACTCTGTAACAATTGCAGGTGCTGGGTGGGAAAAATCTACGGAAGAAAACTTGAAGCAATTAGAGACAATATACACATCGATGAGGGAAAATGGTGACTGTACCCCATTATTCGAACTTGTGGGAATGAGAAAAAAAGGATTGGAGCGGATATCCATTGCCATTGGGAATTGGTATTTCCGAAAGACAAATGATTTAAATGTAATTGCAGACTTATTAGAAAGTGTCCCGGAATTAGAAGTAAAACAAGAGGATTTAATTAGATGTGAAGTTCCTATCCTGCTGATTGGTGGGACATCAGACCCAATGTGTAAAACAATTCCTGAGTTAAGTGATACGCTTCCAAATAATCAAGTTGTTTGGGTGAATAAGGGAACTCATTTAACAACATTGTTTAAAAAAGGATTTATAGATTCTATAGAAAACTTTTTAACAAATAACAAATAACAAATATTAAGAAAGATGATTCAATGAAGATTTTGTTTTTATCTGTACTCCTTTTAATTATATTAATCTCCATAACATTTTGTGTAATATTATTCCTATTAAAATATCGGGTAAGAGGGTATTTCTTTGATTCTAATGGTTGTAAAATTCATTATTGTATTGAGGGGAATGGACCGCCTTTGATTCTTATTCATGGTTATGCTGTAAATGCAGATATTAATTGGAGATGGAATGGACTTATACGCAAATTAAGAAAGTATTTTACAACTATCTCTATTGACCTTCGAGGACATGGACTAAGTGAAAAACCTACAAAACCAGATAGTTACGGTATAGAGATGGCAAAAGATATTGTTCGGCTTATGGACCATTTAAAGATACAAAAAGCATATATTATGGGATACTCTATGGGTGGATTTATAACACTCAAATTAATAACAATGTACCCTGAACGAATAATCAAGGCTGTGGTAGGCGGTGCAGGTTTTGAAAAGGCGGATGGAGATAATGTTCGTATTCTTATGGAACTGGTTCAATCTCTTGAAACAGGTAAAGGATATGCCCCACTTACAAAGGCTTTAGAGCCAGGCAGACAAGCCCCTCCTGCGTGGAAGATTAAACTACTCGATTTTGGTTTAGGTATGTTATCTGAATCACAGGCAATGGCTAATGTAATGAAACAATTTCCCGAAATGGAAGTTTCAGAAGAACAATTAAAAAACAATATGATACCTGTTCTTGCTATTGTAGGAACAAATGACCCTCTAAAAGTCGGGGTTGTTGAATTGGAAAAGTATCTGAGCAACGCTCGATTCGTATATTTAGAGGGAAGGGACCACATGACGGCAATGACAGGAAATAAATTCTGTAATCTTGCACTCGAATTTCTAAAGGAAAATTAATAAATATCACCTTTGTAAATCATGTTTAGAAAATACAAAACTAAGTATCGTTTTAAAAATACGCAATGAATCGTTAATCTTCCTGAAATGAGAAGAACGATTTTTTTCTTCATAAATCGTGGATATGGGTACTGTTCCTATCCTTTTTTTTCTTTTGAATGCAAGTAATAAAATCCATGTTTCTGTTTCATACCTTCCCGGGGGAACCACTGTGATAATTTCCTGGGCAAAGGAACGGGAATATAAACGATATCCACATTGTGTATCAGATAAAGGACATTGTATAAATATGCGAAGAAGATATTGAGTGATATAATTTCCTAATTTACTTGGGATAGGTGTTTTTTCAGGTTTGAAATCGCGTTGGCCAATAATAATATCCGCTTTACTCCTTTGCCATTCTTCTATAAAATCAGGTATTTGTTTTGGGTCATGTTGACCATCCGCATCTATAAAACAAAACAAATCATATTGAGGGAAAGTTAAAACATATTTTAATCCTTCAATTATCGCAAAACCTTTCCCCTTATTTACAGGGAAAGATATTATTGTTACAGGCATATTTAAATTTAAAATAGATTCAATACAATTATCTGTGGAACCGTCATCAACAACATAGATGTCCACAGAAAACTCTGTAAGAGAATGGATGACTTCTTCCAACCTGTGACCCGCATTATAGCAGGGAATAATAACGGCTACATTATTTTTTTGTTTTATTTCTCTATCTTGATCATCTCTATTTTGGGTTTGCATAAACTTTTTTCTTTCAGTTTATTTAAATTTATTATAATTAAAACAAAAAAGGAAAAGGACTATGATACTAATCATAACAATTTTTACATTAACAACCTTTAATGTGAATTCTATTAATGGGAATAAAGAAAAGCCTATTGATTATGCTTACGCCATGTATGATAGTTTTGAGACAATTGATGTAAATGGGGATGACTTGATTACCTTACAGGAGGCACAAAGTTTAATCGCAGGACTTGATAGGGAAACTTTTCTGTCTTTTGACAGAGATAATAATCAACAATTATCCGAAGAAGAATTACAATTAGCAATAAAAGAATTAAGCACTTGTGGTTCCCAACTTCAACGAGGATGTTCTTGTGCCGTAAACAAGGTGCAGACATGGATTTCGGATTTTATTGCTATTCTTTTTTCAATGACTATTCTACTTTTCATGGGAACAACACATAATAAAACAAATAGTATTAAATAAATCCCCGTGATACTTTATCAATCTCGTTCATATCTGATTCTGATAGTCGAAAATTAAATGTTCCCAAATTTTGTATAGCCTGCTCTGTATGAGTAGCACCGGGAATCGCAACTACACGGTCTCCATGAAAGTTGATTGTCCAATTTAAAGCCACTTGAGAAGAAGTTGCATTACATTTTTCTGCAATTTTTTTTAATGTATCTATCACGGGTTTTGTTCGTTCAAGACCAGAAGGACGATAAAGAGGAAAATATTTTCTCCAACCTACTCGTGTTTTTATGAGATTAGGATTATCATGGAATTTACCTGTTAATAACCCTTGTTCCAGGGGGGAATAAGCAATAATTGTTATTCCTAATTCTTGAGCTGTCTTTAATATTCCATTTCTTTCAATTCTACGATTTAGCAAACTATAATGAACTTGATTGGAAACAAGAGGAAAACCCAATTTTTCCAGATATGTATGGGCTTTTCTCATTTGATTTGCGGAATAATTACTTACACCTGCACAACGAATAACACCTGATTTCAACAATTCTGCCATCACTTCCATTTCTTTTTTAATTGAGGAAAGGGATGTAGGCGAATGGATTTGGTAAAGGGTTATTTTATAGGGGGACAAACGTTGAATTTGTTCTTCTATTGAACGGAACATCCTTTTGGCCCTACGGGCAATAGGATGCCATTTTGTTGCAATAATTACATTTTCAACAGAAGCGTTGATTTTTTGCAATCCTCGCGATACACATTTTTCAGAGGCACCCCAGCCATACATTTCCGCGGTATCAAACCAATTAATCCCTCCCTCCCAACTGGATTTGATTATTTCATCACTTGGTACATTCTCCAGAGATGGCCAAAACTTTCCTGCAAAACCTATTCTATCACTAAATTGCCAGCACCCTAAGCCTAATGGTGTAATTTGAATATCACTTTCACCTAACTGTCTGAATTTTATGTTCATCGGTTATTCCTTTATTTTTCTCCAACAATTTCCTGGATGTCTATCTTTTGAAAAACAATTTTTTCGTAAGGGCTTTTGTTCCCATATTCAAATAAAATTCCTATTTCGTTCTCATTTAGTGAATATAGCGAAGAATAGGCAGAGGGACCCCGGTAAATTATCGTTTCGTATTTCCATGTTTTACCATAATCACAACTTACTTTTATCGTCATTTTTAATCTTTTATTTTTGTCAGCAGGATTGGCAAAAACAAGATAAGATTCTTTTGTTGATTGATGCTTAATTAAACTTGCCTGACAAATAGGTTCTATGAGAACCAAATCATAGGTTAAATTACTCCAGGACAAGCCACCATCGTTGCTTGTAGAAATAGACCTACAGGGATACTCCCTATTATAATTTCTCATATTAATAAGTAATCTGTCATCAGGTAATTCTACAATCTGGCATTCATTGGATTTAGGACCTATTGGGTTACTATATGCCCATGTTTTCCCACCATCATCTGAATATATAATATGAGAATACCAATTTTTGTCATTTTTATTGGAGTGATCGCAAGGGATAATAATTCTGTTTTTATATTTGTCGCCCGTCATCTGGATTCCAATTCCCGGGCCTGTAGCATACCAATTCCAATCAGGATGTTTTACAGATTGTGTTATTTCTTCAGGTTTAGACCATGTATGCCCATCGTCTGAAGAATAAGAGATGTACACACGACGAGTATCTTTTGAAACTCCATTAATAATTTCCATTTCATGATCGTCTCCCCGATTCCATGTCATCAGCATAATAATATTCCCTGTTTTTCTATCAATTACAGGACAAGGATTCCCACAAGTGTTGTTATCATTATCCCATAGTACCCTCGTTTTACTCCATATTTTTCCATCATCTTTAGACAATTTATAAATAAGGTCTATATCACCTGTATCAGATACAGAATTTTTTCTACCTTCACAAAAGGCAATTAATGTCCCTTTTTGTGTTTTGATTAAAGAAGGGATTCTATAGGTATGGTATTCTTCGTCCCCTGACGAAAATACATCAATAGGTATCCCATCAGCAAAAACATTCAAGAAAATAGAAAAAAATACTAACATGGAAAATAAAAAAACTTTTTTCATAATTATCCCTTTTATTTCTAATATAAAGACATAAAAAAATGGAGATGAGTTTCTCATCTCCATTTTATTTAAAATAAATCGTTAAAGAAAATTTATTTTTTTGATGATAATTCTTTTGCAACTTCGTCAAAATATTTTACACACTGAGAAATTTCAGGGAGTGAGTTTTCCCAATTGTGTTCATACTCAATGGAAAACACACCTTTAAATCCTTTTTGATAAAGATGTGTTAGAATTGCCTTTATATCGGCTAATCCTGTGCCCCAGATTGTATCATGGGCCTCTCTCTTACCAAATTCATTTAAGTCTTTTAAATGAAAAGAAATAATTCTATTATCCAACGCTTGCACTGCCTCTATAGGTTTTATCCCGGAACGCATCCAGTGTCCTGTATCTGCACAAGAACCAATATTAAGACTTGCATCTTTTGTTACTTCCAGAACTTTTTTATAATCCCAATATAATGAGGGCTTTGGATGATTATGTATCGCTACCCTTATACCGTATTCCTGAGATAGTTTATCAATTAATGGAATAGCAAGCGCTTGTGGTTCAGAAACAATCGTTTCAATCCCCATAGATTTTGCAAAATCAAAAACTTTTCGGGCTTCTGTTTCATCATTAGGCAGACCAACAACACCATAGTTCACAAGTTTCACTTTTGCTGATTCTAATTTTTCCTTTACTTTCTGCTGAAGTTCAGGAGAGAGATTATGGTCAAATTTTACCTCTCCGGTCTCGCTCGAAAGTTTCTGCCCAGGATATGCCTCAATATAATGAAGTCCTATTGTTGACACCTTATCGATTGCTTCAAAGAAGGTAAAACGATTAAAAGAGTAAGCCTGACAACCTACCTTCCAGCCTATAGATTCAGCATTGGGTGCCCCTCCCGTATATAACTCAACATCTGCATAGGAGGTTTTTGAGCCTAAAAAAATCACCGTTACCAAAAGTACTAACCACACAAAAAATGAAAAAACAAAAATATTCTGCATAAACAAACCCTTTCTAATTATTTTTTTGTTGTTAATTATATCTTTTTGAATAACCGACCATTAATTATGTTTCAACGCTAATAAAAAAATCAATTTATTGAATAAAAATTTATATAGGACGCGATTTTTGAGACATAATTCTGACAGCGGCAGAAATTACCCGGAATAGTCTGTCTTCTTTTGAATTCTTATTTTTCTTTCTCTCTAAATGTTGGTATACTTTAAATATAATAGTTTTTTCTTGTAAAGTTAGCATTTCTACTCTATTGTCCCACACTTTATTTAAACCTGAAACAAGGAGATTTCTAAGTTGTAAATACACGGGTTCCGATTTAATTTTATCCTCAATTTCTTCTTCTGATTTGGAAGAAAGATCGTCTCCTTTTTCGTATTCTTGCAATGATTCTTCCTCAAAAGAAGATTTCATATTAATAATTATTTGAGAGAGTTCGCCCAAACTTACTTCTCCCCACTTCTCGGCGGTAGTCCCAAGAACTACAGAGGCTAGTTTATTATCTTTAATTTCTTTATCACGGATAAGTTCCTTTTCCTCTTTTGTTAATGGAATTTCTGGGAGTAAAGTATCCTCTGCCGAAGAAACCAAAAGGAGTTCCTGATACTCTTTTTGTAACTGTTGAAGATTTATCACTCTTCCCTGGTGAATTCTTCTTGTCTCTATCAACGAATTTTCGAGATTCTCAATAACGCTCATCCAACGGTCGTGGTTCTCTACCTCTTCTCTTAATCGCTGGTCTGCTTTTCTCAAAAGTTCATTAATCTTTTTTATAGCTTCCTGGTCTTTATCTATTAATTCTTTTAGTTTTTCTATATCTCTATTTATTTTAGATAATATATTTTTTTTGTCTTCTGTCATATCAATGAGCCCCATTAACTAATGGTGTATTTCGAAATTGCCATACTGAGGAGGTCCATCTTCCCATGAAAAGCAGATATCAGAGACAATGGCCCCTGATGGACCTTTTTGACACCATGAAAGCATTTCCTCTAATTTATCACGGGGACCTTCAAAAATAGCCTCTACACTTCCATCACTTTTATTACGAACCCAACCCTTAATTCCCAACTGTAAAGCCTTTCTATAAGTTGAGTACCGATACCCAACTCCTTGAACAATTCCATAAACAATAATATGAAGTCTGGAGATCACAATTCTCCTTTTAATTTAATATATCTTTCTCGATACGATGGCAAAGTTATACCGACAGCCGCACGACAAGATTCAAATGCTACATCTATGTCTCTACTTTCTATAGAAGAAGGTAGTATCTTTAATAAGTTTTTGTCCCCAAGTTTAAAGATTAAATAGCAGACTTCCTTCCTTACATTAGTACTACCTTCTCTCATTAACTCTTGATATTGAGGGAGAACCGTAGGGTCTCCACCTTGATATAAAGCGGTTATAGCCTTTGCTCTATAAATAAAATTGATATCGGTAGGATTTTCTCTTCGTGTAAGGCGTGCCCTTAAAAATTGCTGTGCTTCCCAAACTTGTTCTTTTGCAAGAAGAAGAGCAATTTCGGGTCTTAGGGTTATTTGCTCCCCGTATAATTGGGAGAGCAATGCCTTTCCTTGAGGTTCTCTTAGATGGAAAAGGGCTTTCGTCGCTCTATATTTAGCCATACCTTCTAATCGTGGTACGAGTTGAATTATTTGTTCACGAATATCATCACCTCCCAGTGTAACGAGGGCATAAACTGCCGATTCGGATTTTTCTTCGTTTTGAGATATAAGCATTTCTAATAGTTTGGGCACTATTTCTCGAACACCTAAATAAGATAATGCTCTTGCAGCAGGTCCACTAATTTCACCCGAACGGTCTTGCAACATATTCATCAAGGATGGGATTCCATCACGGTAACCCACCAAACCGCTTAATATTGAGGATTGAATACGAACAGACCTATTCCCATGTTCCAATCCACTGCGCAGTAATGCTGTTGGAACTTGATTTCCTGTAAGATACATACCTCTCGCTGAAACTAATTGGGTAGTTATTTCATTTGAAGCGAGAAGTTTCTGTAAATATTCCATTGCTTCTTGCGAACCATGTAGTACCAGTAAGACTGCACATTCAACCTTCAAGTCCTGGTTTCCTTCTGAAGATTTAAATATCTCATCTAATCGAGCCCATGCTCTTTCTACTGTTACCCTATCTTCTGTTCTAAGAGTAACACCGGGTGCAATTTGTATAGAGGGTCTTTCTTTTTTATCTGTTTGTACGACTATCTCTGAAATTTGGTCCAGACGATAGGAAACTCTATCTCCTTTTTCTGTTTCAAAAGCAAGATACTGGTCATACACTTCTATAAGTTGAAGATTTACATCTTTTGCCCCAGAATTCTTTAGAATTACGGTAAGCAAATTATTTGAGTTCAATAGTTCATTTAAGGATCCCCCTCCTGTAATTTTTATATCATCGGCAGAACTAAAAATAGTTAAGATAAACAAAGGTATAAGAATAGTTATTACACTTTTCTTCCTCAAATTCCTTACTTCATCCATATAATCCCTTTCTTTAACATTAAACACTGTTGTATCCATCATATATATAGTATAGCAATATTTCCATTTTGTTTATAAAACAGTAATTTGTTAATTTTACTTAAACCATTCTATCTTTTCCGTTTGTATAAATTCATCTAAGAACAATCTTGCTTTTGTAAAAGAATCTACAAAAGGATTAATAGCAAGTGCTTTGAGTGCACAATTGTATGATTTATTTATTATAGCTTCGGTTATAAGGCGGTCACTTTCTTTTGCAGTTAAAAACAATCCACGAAAAAACTCGGGTAGTTTTGTTTGTATAGAGGGTTTTATCTCTTTTTTATTTATTTTACAGGGTATTTCTATCGAAGTATCGAAAGGAAACTCTGACAGGTAATCTTTATTAGGGATACAAATAATATGTTCATCAAAACAATATTTATTTAATGCACAGATAAGTGGAATAATAATTTCGTCATACCACGATGGATTCCTTTCATATACAACATCAGGAATTGAATTTACTCTCTGGTTTTTATAGATGTTTAGTATTTTCGTTTCATGTTCATAAAGTATTTCTGAACGCAATTGTGTTTTCTTTTTCTGTTCTTTAAGATAATCGCTCTTTCTCAAAAATATACTAAGAGCCCTCGATGGAATAGCATTAAAAGTTGAGATAATCTCATGATCAAAAGAGGGAATCTTTTCCTTTTCTAATTTTTCAATAAGTTCTACCATGATACTTCGACCATGTAGATATACATCACAAATGGCTCCCAAATGGTAAAGTCCTATATATTGAAGGGAAATATTTTTCTCTGAGACATTTAACAATCGAGCAATAAGTTGCTTATAAGAAGTAACTGATTCACAAACACCAATAACACGAGTCAATCCTGCAAATCTCGTAAGGGTCTCTACAACAAGTCCCATCGGATTGGTCATATTAATTACATAGGCTTTGGGGTTTATCGAAGATATTTTTTTACCTATTTCAAGCATTACAGGCAATGTATAAAAAGCATTCAGAAAACTTCCGGCCCCAAAACTTTCATCTCCAATCAAGTCACAATTTATAGGTTTCCTTTCATAAGCAATTCTCGCAAGGAATCCCCCAACACGGATATGACTTAATATTATCTCAGCCCCTTCTATCCCTAATTCGACAGAGGTGGTTTCATTAACTTTTAATGGATAACCCACATTATCAACCATCCTCTTACAAAAAGCAGACACGATATTTAGTTTCTCTTGATTTGTCCCTATTAAAACAATTTCTTTAATCCGGACATTATTCTGCATAAGTGCGGAAAGAAAAACAGGAATATAAACACTACTACCACCAAGTATTGCTAATCGATTTATCATTTTCATGTTGTAACATTGTCGTTTTATTTCTTTTTTCGTCATTAGTAACCCCTATATGAAGGTCTGGAGAAATCAAAATAAAAGTATGTTATCTGGTTCCATTATGGGTTCCCCTTTTTTGCATAGTTTACACTCTTCGGGTAACCAACTTGCTAAATTAATCTCTGCTAAAGAAAAAAAGGGTTTATCAAACGACACATTTCCTGGATTCCTGTTTACAATACACCCTATACCCACAACTTCCGCCCCCCTTTCTTCCAGATGCATTATACATTTCTTCACAGAGCCACCCGTTGTCGTAATGTCTTCGACTACAATTACCTTCCAACCTTTAACCAAAGTAAAGCCCCTCTTCATCGCCATAGTACCATCCGGTTCCTTTTCAAGAAATGCAGAACGACAGCCCAAGTGTTTTGCAACTTCATGTGCTAAAACGATACCACCCGTAGCAGGACCCGTAACCAAATCTATATGTCCATCTTTAAATCGCTGAGATAACTCAGCACATAACTGTTCCGTAACTTTTGGGTACTGTAAGATTCGTGCAAATTGAAGAAATTGATCTCCATGCCTACCACTTGCGTAAACAAAATGCCCATTTAGTAGTGCCTTATGTTGTATAAATAAATCCAGGACTTCACTACTTTTCATATCCGATTTCCTCCACAAGACGCTCGAATGCCAATCGAGGGTTTTCTGCCTTTAAAATGGGACGGGAGATTACCAGCATATTCGCACCAAGGGAAATGGCTTCTGATGGAGTCATAACTCTCGCCTGATCATGAATGTCTGAAGCCCATACAGGACGGATCCCCGGTGTAATTATTAAAAACTTATCCCCTAATCCTTTTCTTAAAAGAGATATTTCCACAGGAGAACATACTAATCCATGTGCACCTGAGGAGAGAGCCCTATCGGCAAGATTAAAAACAGTATTTTCCAAGCTCCAAGTTATTCCTAATTCTTTATTTATTTGTTCTTCTGTATGACTTGTTAAAATAGTGACCGCAATGATTTTTACATCACTCCCTTCTACGGCTTCGCGTGCGTATCCTACCATCCGGCTACCACCCAGGGCATGAACCGTTAGCATATCAACTCCGAGACTTTTTGCAGAAACTACTGCATTTCTTACAGTGTTGGGGATATCATGATATTTTAAATCGAGAAAAATTTTTTTATTTTTCTCTTTTAAAATCGATATTGCTTGATGTCCACAACGGGTAAATAATTGGCTTCCGACTTTAAACCATATACATTTTGGACATAAATCTATTATCTTTTTAACTTCGTCAATTGTATTGACATCCAACCCTATAATTATTTTTTCTGACATATAACTACTTTCTATCTATCATTAGGTCATTATTTTAATCAACTGTTATTGAACCCACAAGATTGTTAATATCGTCAAGATGGTTTGAAATACAATAATCTCTCAGTCCCTGTATTATTCGAATAGGAGCAAGAGGGTCTCTAAATAGGTAAGAACCTACTGCAACTACCCTCGCACCCGCTATAATAAATTCTAAAGCATCCGATGTTGTACAGATTCCACCCATTCCTATTACAGGAATCTTCACTGTTCTACTAACATCCCAGACCATTTTCAAAGCCACAGGTCGTATAGCAGGTCCACTAAGTCCCCCCACGACATTTTTCAATTTTGGTCTTCTCGTATGAGTATTTATAGACATCCCAAGAAGTGTGTTTATAATCGATATTCCATCTGCTCCCCCTCTTTCAGCAGATAAAGCCGGTTCTGTTATATCTGTTATATTAGGAGATAATTTAACAATAAGAGGCAATTTCACACTTGAACGGACAGCAGATGTATATTTTTCCACCCATTCTGGAGATTGGGCAATAAGTGGACATTTAAACTTGTTTCGGGCATCGTGAACATTTGGGCATGACAGGTTCATTTCGATAGCATCTGCACCACCCTCTTTTTCAAGATATTCCGCTAACTTTACATATTCTTCAATAGATGTTCCGTAAATATTTGCTATAATGGTACAGTTCTGTTTTCGCAAAAAAGGCAATTTATATTTCAAATAGTTCTCTATTCCAACATTCTGAAGTCCTATTGCGTTCAACATTCCTGCCGGAGTTTCTACGATACGGGGAGGAATATTTCCTAATCGGGGTTGTAAGGTAAGGCTCTTCACAGTAACAGCCCCTAACTCAGAAATATCAAAATACTCTGAATACTCTTCACCATACCCAAATGTCCCTGATGCCACTGTTACAGGATTTTTTAGTGTAAGGTTTCCTATAGATACTTGAAGATTAACATTCATTTCTTCATTCTCCGATTTTTTCCCAAAGAATTACCTGGGTATCAAATATAGGTCCTTCTTTACAAACACGAGCCATCATTTCATTTTCAACTTCTATTTTTGCAGGGACAACACATCCTAAACAAACCCCCTCACCACAAGCCATCTCTGCTTCCAAAGATGCGTAACAAAGCCATTTTCTTTCTATACAAATTTTGTGTACATTTTTAATCATAGGCAAAGGTCCACAAGTATAAACAATTGTAGGACCGGTTATATTTAATTTTTTTAGAATATCTGTTGCAAGTCCCATGTCTCCAGCACTTCCGTCTTCTGTAACCAAATGTGTCTTACACCCCATTTGACGAAAATCTTTTTCACATAAGAGATGCGTATAGTCCTTACCTGCCAGAATAATCTCAGGTGCTACTCCACGAACATTTAAAATTTTTTCTACCAAAGCGGGGAATGGGGCTACTCCGATGCCTCCCGCTATAATAAGATATTGTTGATACTCTTTTGGGATAGGAAATGAATTTCCTAATGGCCCCTGGACATTTATTTTTTCTCCAACAGATAATGTAGATAAAATTTTCGTTCCCTCCCCACACACTTTATATAAAATTGAAACACCGTCAGAGAAAATGCGTTCTATAGACATGGGTCTTCTAAGAAAAGGGTAATATCCAGCAGAAATTTCTAACATGAGGAACTGACCGGGGGAAGAATGTCCTGCAATATCTTTGCTTTGCAAAACCATCCTGTAATGATTGGGTGCTACGGGATTGTGAAGGGTTATCAGACATTCATGAAGTTTGTTCATATTACCTCCGAAATTCTAATCCCATCTGACTGCGTAATAAATTTAAACTACTACGAATTCGTTCCGCCATAATATCGCCAATTCCTTCTACATCCATCAAGTCTTCTTTAGAAGCATGGAGTATTTGTTTAATTCCACCAAACTTCGCAACTAAGTTTTCAATTAATACAGTAGGTAAGCGATGTGTCATAGTTAAAATTCTGTAGCCACGGGGAGTTAAATAAGTATCTACAGAACGAAGATTAGAACTATATCCCAAAATCTGACTTATATTACTCAAATCAAGTAATTCATCCTGGGTTAAAGCATGGATTTTTTCGAGAAGATTATTATAATCGATTCCGGAGCGTTCACGGTAGTAATCTTTTAATACCAGTTCTGCTTCTGGAACAGGAACAAGTAATTCTTTAAGTTGGAGTTGAATTAACCTTCCTTCAATTCCTAATTCAAGAATAATTGGATGTAATTCATCAGCAAGTCTTAATACGACCTGTGTTCTCTGGATGGTTTTACAAACATCAAAAATTGTAACGACATCCTGAAATTCTCGAAGCGTTAAATCCTGCAAAGATTGGTTCATCGTTACTAAAAATTTTTCTATTGTCTGTAACGATTGCATTGCACGGTTAAGCAATGTAGGCAATGGAGCCAGTACATGCTTTCGATCATTAACATAAATAGTAACCGAAGAACGTCTTTGGGATACCGCTACAACAATACAATGGGCCTGTTGAGCCATTCGTTGTGCGACACGATGTCGGGTCCCTGTTTCGTCTGAAGGGATTTTTGCATTGGGCTTTAAGAAACGGTTTGCATATAAGATTTCTGTTCCATCAGAATTTAGAATAATAGCCCCATCCATTTTCGATAATTCGTAAATCAGCTGAGGCTTTAATTCTTCATTTAATTCCACACCCCCCTCAGATAATGAGGATAATTTTCGAGGTTCCCCGAAACAAAGTAAAGCACCCATTCCGCTCTGAATAATTGCGGAAAGTGCTTCACGGATACGACTTCCCGGAGCAACCATTTGTAATGCTTTTTTAAATAGCTCATCTGTATCCGGAATATTACTCATAGGATTTCTCCCGATTCTCGAATAACTGAGTTAGTTCTCTTATATTGTCCAGTGAAATAATTCTTAAATTCTTCGATTTTTCAGGTAAATCAGAAGATTCTATTCTTGGAATTATACATGTTTTAAAACCAAACTTTGTAATCTCATTTAGTCGAATTCTTGTACTATTTACACGGCGGATTTCACCTGCCAGACCTACTTCTCCAAAAGCAATCCAGTCAGAACCTAATGGCGAATCCCAAAAACTGGATAACATCGATATTACGACAGGGAGATCTACAGCAGTTTCTTCAACAAACACTCCACCAGCAACATTAACAAAAATATCTCTATCGGAAAGATATATCTCCGCCTTCTTTTCAAGGATTGCTATTAATAATGATACTCTTTGATTGTTTAATCCCATCACACCCCTTCGAGGTTGCGGACTCCGGCTTTTTCCCACCAAAGACTGTATTTCCACCAACAATGGACGAGAACCTCCTATCATTGGGAAAACAATAGACCCACTTACTCCCGTGGGTCTTTCCTGTAAAAAAATAGCACTCGGGTCTGTTATTTCTTTTAATCCTTCGCAACACATTTCAAATACACCGATTTCATGGGTTGAACCAAATCGATTTTTTATTGCTCGTAAAACCCTTAATGATTGTTTTCCCTCTCCCTCAAAATATAGAACTGTATCCACAATATGTTCTAATACTTTGGGACCCGCGATATATCCTTCTTTGGTAATATGTCCAACTATTATCATAGGGATATTCAATTGTTTTGCTTTCTGTACCAACTCATAAGTACATTCACGAACTTGTGTAATACTGCCTGGCAAAGAATTTATTTCGGGATTACTAACACTCTGGATAGAGTCAATAATAATTAGTGAATACCTATTTGTTTCTATATTTGCAATAATCTCTAAAATATCTGTAGATGAGGACATAAACAGATTTTGTTGAATTGCATTTATTCTTTGGGCCCTTTCCCTTACCTGATGGAATGACTCTTCACCATGCACATACAATACATCTCCATTATTCTTTGCCCATAAACCTGCTATCTGTATTACCAATGTTGATTTACCAATACCGGGTTCTCCTCCTATTAATATGGCAGCCCCTTGAATAACTCCTCCTCCAACAACACGGTCAAACTCTGCTACTCCTGTAGAAATTCTTTTAGATTTTTCTAAAATATTATTGGACTCAAAAATGGAAATCGGTTGATTCACTATTTTTTTATGTCTATTTTTTATCAAAGTCCCTATATTTTTTTCTACAAATAGATTCCATGATTCGCATTGTGGACATTTGCCAAGCCATTTTGGTGATTCAAAGCCGCATTCAGAACATTCGTAAATTTTTTTTCTCATGTGCCATCGTTGTAAAATCTTACTGTTCAAACTTTTATTTATAACCATCTAAATAATAACGAAAT
>CAKZKR010000057.1 GCA_937124615.1 uncultured bacterium | reverse complement strand
ACCAATTATTAACACAGGGTATAATATGTGGCTCTGCAGGGCCTAATGTATTAAGGTTTCTGCCTCCTCTCATAATTGAAAAGGATGAATTAACACAAGCATTACAATCGCTACAAAAAGCATTAGGAGTGCTCGGATGGTAAAAGATTTTCTTTCATTTTTTGATTTCTCAACAGATGAAATCTTTAAAATATTAAATCTTGCTCATGAATTAAAAACCTTGCAAAAAAAAGGCCTTCCCCATCGCTGGTTACGGGGTAAAACTCAGGCGATGATTTTTGAAAAACCCAGTTTACGGACAAAATTAACATTTCAGATTGGTATGTTTCATTTAGGGGGTGAAACGATTGTAATGGATATGCGATTGGGAGAACGCGAATCGGTTCCGGATGTAGCAAAAAATTTAGAACGGTGGGTTGATTTAATTGTAGCACGAACATTCCGCCATGAGGATCTGGTTTGTCTTGCTCAAAATGCAAGTATCCCCGTAATAAATGCATTGAGTGATTTATTACATCCCTGTCAGATTATGGCAGATATCATGACTTTACAAGAACATTTTAATGAAAATACCAAAGATTTGTTGATTGTATTTGTGGGTGATGGTAACAATGTGTTTCATTCGTGGGCCGAGGCTTTAATCCATTTTCCTTTTCAAATTCGACTGGTCTGTCCTGAGGGTTATTCTGGCAATACGGATCTTTTGAATAAGATAAAAGAAAAGGTAGGAAGTCGGCTATCTATCACGCATAATACCCGTGAAGGTGTTCAAGAGGCTGATGTTATTTATACTGATGTGTGGGCAAGCATGGGACAGGAACATGAACAGGAAAAACGCACAAAGATTTTTGCACCATACCAGGTAAATGAAAAATTAATGTCCCTTGCTAAACCAGGAGCAAAGTTTATGCATTGTCTTCCTGCGCATCGGGGAATGGAAGTTACACCAGAGGTTATTGATAGTCCAAATTCTCTGGTTTATGACCAGGCGGAAAATCGGTTGCATATTCAAAAAGCGATTATGGTTACTCTCTTAGGCTACAATCCTCATTAAACACATGAAATATAAGTAATCAAACAAGGAGTTCACAAGATGGAGAAACAACCCAAACGAATTGTTTTAGCCTATTCAGGAGGTTTAGACACTTCCATTATTTTAAGATGGCTTATTGAAACATTTAATGCGGAAGTAATTGCATATATAGCGGATATAGGACAGGGAGAAGAATTGGAAGTCGCTCGGGAAAAAGCACTAAATACAGGTGCAGTAGATGCTGTTGTAAAGGATTTAAAACGCGAATTTGTCCGAGATTTTGTTTTCAAAGCAATGCGGGCCAATGCTGTATATGAAGGATGTTATCTATTAGGAACCAGTATAGCCCGTCCCATTATAGCCAAGGGACAAATCGAAGTATATAGAGATAAGAAAGCCGATGCTGTGGCTCATGGGGCTACAGGAAAAGGAAATGACCAGGTCCGATTTGAATTAACCTGCATGGCATTTGAACCCTCTATCCAGATAATTGCTCCATGGCGGGACCCACGATGGACATTGAACAGCCGTGAAAAAATGATAGCATACGCGGAAAAGCATGGAATTCCAGTCCCTGTCTCTAAAAGTAAACCCTATTCATCAGACCGCAATTTGCTTCACATTTCATTTGAAGGTGGGATATTGGAAGACCCTTGGATGGAACCTCCGGAAGATATGTTTGTGTTGACAACAGACCCAACTAAAGCACCCAATACACCAGAATATGTGGAAATCGATTTTGAGCAAGGCTACCCCAAAGCGGTTAATGGTAAAGAGATGGAGCCTGAGGATTTGCTGGCCTGTCTAAATGAACTTGGGGGAAAACATGGAATTGGCAGGGTCGATATGGTCGAAAACCGCTTCGTAGGTATGAAATCAAGAGGGGTCTATGAAACACCGGGTGGAACGCTTTTGTATTCGGCCCATCGTGCTGTTGAATCAATAACAATGGACCGTGAAGTAATGCTCCTTCGTGACCAGTTATCTCCCAAAATAGCACAACTTATATACAATGGTTTCTGGTTCTCCCCTGAAATGGAGGCTTTGAATAGATTTGTAGATGAAAGCCAAAAAAATGTAACAGGAACTGCCCGATTAAAACTATATAAAGGTTCATGTATTGTGGTTGGTAGAAAAGCGGAAAAAACTTTGTATGACCCCCAAATCAGCACTTTTGAAGAAGATGCCGGAGTCTATAATCAAGCTGATGCTACTGGATTTATCCGCCTTAACGCTCTACGATTACGCGTTCGAAATAAAGCCGGTTTTTTCAAAGAAAAAGAATCCTAAAAAAGGAACTTACTATGCATTGCGATGAAGTAAAAGATTTTATCACACGGGAAAAAATAATTGCGGTTATCCGCGCGGATATAAAACAAGAACTTTTTTCCAGAGCGGTCCAGGCCCTATTTGAAGGGGGCATTCGCTGTATTGAAATCACGATGACTTCTCCGAATGCATTAGCAATTATTGAAAATCTAAAGAGAGAATGGAAAGGTAAGGATATACTTATCGGGACGGGGACGGTATTAGATACTACAACTTGCCGTTTAGCAATCCTCGCAGGAACGGATTTTATAGTTACGCCAACTCTACTACCGGATGTAATTACCACTGCTAAAAACTACGGCGTCGTAAGTATGTGTGGAGGTTTTACTCCTACCGAATTGTTTCAGGCATGGCAAACAGGGGCCGATTTTGTTAAACTTTTCCCCGCAAGCGTAGGTGGTCCTGAATATATTAAGGCGGTATTGGGTCCACTTCCTCATTTACCGATTGTTCCCACAGGAGGAATTCATCATGAAAATGCGAGGAAATTTTTGGAAGCGGGAGCCGTGGCTTTAGGCGTGGGAGGGAACTTAGCAAGCAAGCAATTGCTTGCAAGTGAAAATTATTCTCTTATAACCGAGACGGCCAAATTATATAAATCTGCCCTTTCATAGATTATCTTCTTTTAACAAAATCACTTTTTTCTTTAAATCATTTTTTGTATCATATTAAAGAAGGGCCAAATAATTGTAAAAATATGTTTTTCTGCATATTGAGATATATAACTGCCTTATGAAAAGCAAATTATATCTAACTTTATTAATTCCTATTGTTATCTTTTACATCCTTTATATATCTATTACTACTATTTATGATTACAGGACTTTTGAAAAAAATACGGAGAATCTTTTAAAACAACGGGCTGAAACTCTTTCGGATTTGACCCTATCTTATTTAATAGAAAAGGATTACTTACTTATTAAAGATATTTATAATACTTATTTAAAGAATGATTTATCCTCAGAATTGTTTCTTTCTCTTCATGAAGAAAATCTAAAACAGGAGTTTTCCCAATTTCTTATAAAACCATCTGATTTGAGCAAGTTTCCCAAGGAAGGCTATTATTACGATGAGGGAAAAATTTGGTATGCAAAGCCGCTAAGAATTCATACTCAAGACTTTGGGACTCTTTATCTGGGGATTTCCTTACAGTCTCAATACAACTTGTTATTGAACAAATTATTGCTGAGTTTTGCACTTTCATTATCATTACTGATTGCTTTTTTTCTAATCCTGCGGACAGTCTTATCCCTCCAATTAGGATCTGTGAAAACAATAATACAGACTATTAATTCTGTAATAACAACAAGAAATTTTTCTATAAGGAATAATTTACAACTGAAGGGAGAGTACGGTCAACTTGCTCTTCTTATTGACAAACTTCTCGAGGAGATTGAAGAAAAATTAATGGGGTTAAGTTCGATACAAAGCAATCTTCAAAATCAAATATTAATTCAACAAATGGATTTAGAGAGAGAGATTCTTAAGCGAAAAGAGACAGAGGTTACTCTTCATAAAGAAGAAATCCGTTATGAACAATTGGTCCAAAATGTCAATAGTATTATTCTGCGGATGACCCCTGATGGAACCATCATCTTTATTAACCGATTTGGAGAACAGTTTTTTATGTATGAAGCGGGGGAACTTATTGGGAAAAATGTGGTGGGGACAATAGTTCCTCTGACAGATTCCAATCAAAAAAATTTATTAGAAATGATTTTGGATATTGGAAAACATCCGGAAAAATACATTCAAAATGAAAATGAAAACATGAAAAAGAACGGAGAACGAGTTTGGATTTCATGGTCCAATAAAGCAATGTATGGTGAAGAGGGAAATATTGTAGAAATACTGTGTGTAGGAAATGACTTGACAGAACATCGCCGTATGGAACAGGAGATAACAAAAGCAAAAGAAACCCTCGAACAAAAAAATAAGGAATTATTAGAAATCATTGAACAATCAAATCGATTGGCTATGAAAGCAGAAATAGCAAACAAATCAAAATCTCTTTTCCTTGCAAATATGAGTCATGAAATACGCACACCTTTGAATGGGATTATTGGTGTTTTGCACCTTTTAAAAGAGACTTTAAAAGAAGAAGAAACTCTTCAATTGGTTAATATGGCTTTGCATAATGCGGAGGCTTTATTATCACTATTAAATGATTTGTTAGATTTATCCAAAATAGAATCGGGGACAATATCGTTACAGAATAAACCTTTTTCTCCTCGGAAAGTTGTGGAAGATGTTATTCAAATGTTCTGGCAAAGGGCCCAGTACAAGAATCTGGAATTGGGTTGCCTTCTTCCAAGAGACATCCCATGGCAAGTTATTGGAGACTGTAATAAAATAAAGCGGGTATTAATAAACCTTGTGGGAAATGCTATTAAATTTACTGAAAAAGGAGAAATCTGTATTGAGGTTAAAGTGGTAGAACAAAATTCAAAAACAGCAACACTTCATTTTGAGGTAACAGATACAGGAATTGGAATTCCCGATGAAGAAATACACAAAATTTTTGAAGCATTTGGACAGGCCAACCAACCCGATGGCAAACAATATGAAGGTACAGGATTGGGCTTAGCAATAAGCAAACAATTAGTAGAACTTATGAAAGGGAAAATTGGTTTAGAAAAAAAACCTGGTAATAAAACTACATTCTGGTTTGAAATAAAACTGCTGCTACTCGGTTCAGGAACGGAACCTATCCCCCCTCAAAAGGTTCTATATGTAATAACCGATAATAAAAGTTTAATACGACGATTAGAAGAGTTTGTTCTTTCATGGGGTACAAGACTTCTCGTATATGAATCACCTAATGATTTAATAAAAAATTTTATGCAAGGGAAGGATAAAAAAGAGAGTGCAATTCTGTTCGATAGTGAAGTTTACAAAAACAAACCTGAGATGATAAATCTTCTTTTACAACACAATTTACCTATAATTATGCTCTATCCAGAACATTCAGTTCCGATGAAGAAGATGGAGGTAAAATTCCAAATTACTTATCCAAAAGATAAGAATGAGTTTGCAATGGCTCTGATTGAACTTGCAAATGGATTTCAGGATGTAAATGTAGAAGAAGTAAAAATAGATATACCCACCAGCAACATACGGATTTTATTAGCAGAAGATGACCCAATAAACCAAAAGGTAATAAAAGAATGGTTATCTCGAAAGGGCTATCAAATTGAAATTGCACAATCGGGAAATGAGGTGTTAAATAAAATCCACGATGAAAAATATGACTTGATTCTTATGGATTTACAAATGCCCGATATGGATGGAATACAAACAACCCAGAAGATACGGGCTATGGAAAAAGATACGGGAAAATACATCCCCATTATCGGACTTACCGCTTATGCTTTTGAGGAAAAGAAAAATTATTGTTTAGAAATTGGAATGAATGATTATCTGACAAAACCAATACATCCAGAAACACTTATAAAGGCAATTGTAAAATTGACTTCCCGAAAAGAACTCCACCCTGATGGGCCTTCACAAATAGATTTTTCTCCTGTGAGAGACACCTTGATATTTGATGAAACAGCCGTGCTAAATCGTGTAGGCCATGACACCCAATTGCTTCTTTCTATTATAAAAATGTTCATGGAAAATAGCCCTGATTATTTACATCAAGCAAGGACACAACTTGAAAATAAAGACTATGAATACTTTCATAAGACCCTACATAAAATAAAAGGTTCTGCAAGTAATTTAGGGGCTATAAAAGTAACAACACTTGCACAAAGTATTGAAGAGGCAACTATCAATACATCGGGTATCAACCCTTCTTTTGTTAATAACCAGTTTCAAGAATTAAGTAAAGCGATGGAGGAGTTCTGGGAATTTTTGAAGGAACGATTTCCTGATATAACTACTTAAGAATACTCCCGCGTCGAGAACTGAGTCGTATTCCTTGCAACATCATTTGCAATTCTTCGGGATTGTCCGACATATCTATAGCCATGTCAACTGTAATCAATGAATTCTTTACCAAATAGAAAAGGCTGTCATTAAAAGTCTGCATACCTTCTTCTATCCCCTGTTGAATAGCCGTATCCAACTGGGCGGTACGATTCTCTTTTATTAATTTACGAACAATAGGGGTATTAAATAAAATTTCACATGCAGGGACACGGCCTTTCCCATCCGCACGAGGAATTAATCGCATACACATGATCGCTTTCAGGTTCATCGATAGTTGAGAACGCACCTGGTCGTGCTGATGGGTTGGGAAAAAATCTATAATACGATCCATTGTTTGCATCACATTGGTCGTATGTAAAGTACTAAAGACAAGATGTCCGGTCTCCGCTGCACTGACTGCGGCCAGAAATGTTTCATGGTCCCGCATTTCTCCGATGATTATTACATCCGGGTCCTGTCTCATAACAGTCCTCAAAGCAGAATTAAAATCATGTGTATCAATGGAAATTTCTCGTTGATTGATAACGGCCTTTTTATCTACATGTACAAATTCTATTGGGTCTTCAATGGTAATTATATGGCAGGGTCGTGTTTGATTAATATACTCTATAATGGCGGCAAGTGTAGTGGACTTCCCACTACCTGTCGTTCCTGCAATTAAAATCAATCCCCTTTGTAATTCTGCAAATCGTGCAATTTGAGGGGGTAAATTTAGTTCTTCAAAACTCTGGACGCGTGTTTTAATTTTTCTCATCACACAGGAAATAGTACCCCTCTGCCGAAAAATATTTACCCGGAAACGACCTATTCCTTTTTCCGAAAAAGCAAAATCCAAATCTCCTCGGTGGGAGAAAATTCGCATTTGTTCGTCCGTGAGCATAATACTTAATATCTGAGACATTGCTTCAGGGTATATAGGTTCTTCTCCTACAGGGGCTAACTCTCCATTAATCCGAAAATAGGGCGGGCTCCCTGTCTTTAAATGAATATCCGAAGCATCTTTTTGAATGGCTCGTTGCAAAAGTTTTATAAACTCATTCCGAATAGATGATGTGCTCATAATAACCTTTATTTTTCGGTATTCTTTCCAAGGTAATGACGAAGCCAGGGTGGTTTTGGGTCTAATGTAGGTTTCTCATCTTTCTTCAAATTTGTTTCTTTTGCTTTCTTTAACTCTTCTCTTGAAAACAATTCCCCATTATTTTCTTTTTTCAGTTCTTCCTTTTGAACTATTTTTTCTTCATTTAGTTTCTCTTTTCTCCGGAGGGCGTCTTCCCTGTTAACTGATGAAGTAGAAGTAGAGTTCTGTTGTTCCTTCGTAATATTAGTAATTGTAGTAGGTATAAATTCATCTGTTTTTTGTTCCTCAGGAAAACCTGCGGCAATTACTGTTACACAAACATTCTCTCTTTCTTCTTCACTAACCACCGCACCAAAAATAAGATTTGTATCAGGACCTAACATTTCTCTCAACTTATCACCCGCCCGAATAACTTCCCCTATCTTCATATCGGATCCACCATGGATATTTAATATGGCTCCCTTGGCCCCAATAATACTTTTCGTATCCAACAAATTACATTCGATAGCACGGGTTACAGCCTCTTCAGACCGCTTGTCTCCACGAGCAAGACCAATACCCAGATGGGCTCTTCCGCTATTCTGCAAGATTGTACGCACATCAGCAAAATCAATATTTATAAGTTGCGGAATCTTAATAAGGTCTGTTATTGCTCGTATTCCATTGTGTAAAACCTCATCAACTTTTAGAAATGCTTCTTTCACACTTAAATCATTCAAAGTAGCCACACGGTCGTTAGGAATGGTAATTAAGGCATCCACATGTTCTTTTAATTTCTGTAATCCTTCGTATGCATTTTTCTTACGAATCGGACCTTCAAAATCGAAAGGTAAAGTTACAACGGCAACCGTAAGAGCCCCTAACTCTCTTGAAATTTCAGCCACAATAGGTGCGGCACCTGTTCCCGTACCTCCCCCCATTCCTGAAGTTAGAAATACCATGTGGGCTCCCCGCAGGGCTTCACGAATGCGTTCACGATCCTCCTCTGCAGCACAAGCCCCAAGACTCGGAATAGAACCCGCCCCCAATCCCCCTGTAACACCTACACCGATTTGTATTTTATGCGGGATTCGAGATCTTAACAATACCTGGTAATCTGTATTAATAACAATAAACTCTACCTCCTCCATCCCCAGTTCCATCATCCGCTCAACGGCGTTTCCTCCACCCCCTCCAACACCACATACTTTAATAAGAATTTTCTTCCCGGTAAATTCTTTTTCCCCAGTCATTACGCCTGAAATACCAACAACAGAGTTATGAGCATTCTTTTTTTCGCTATCTTTTGTATCAGGTTCTTTGTCAAAGTCATCGGAACTGATTAATCTAAATTGTTCTGGCATATAGTCATCCTCCATGGTTGTGACCATGTCTTTATTTTAATAGTTTTTTTACTTTCAATTCTTCTATTTATAGATAATATCATCATTGAAACGCATATCTATATATTCACTACATTGAATTCGTGTTATATCTACTTTATTCAATGCAATCGAAAAGTTTTGAACCTGTCTCTCTAAGTTTTCTCGTTTCCATCTGGTCTCACAAGGAACTTCATCAAAAAAAACTTTTATATTTTCTGAAGAAGTGATTACGATCTCAGATATTCTAATGTTTTTATTCTTTGGAACTTGATTGTATTCATACCAGAATTCCAATGCAAACCAAAACCCCTCCTCATCAATATAGGTTCCCGGCTCCAGGACATCGTAACGAAATAAACCTGTAATTAATGGACCTACGGCTTCTTTAATACTCTGTATTTTTTTTAATATTTTTCCTGTATGAGAAACAAGAAATAACTGATCTTCAACAAAAAGGGTTGCATAAGGGGGCATTTCCTGGACACTAATGATAATCTTGTTTTCTTCTTTTATTTTTTTTATTAAGCAATCTTCAATAAAAGGATATTTCAACAATTCCGCTTTAATTTCACTATCTCTTATTTTACCTAATTTCCGTTTCAAAAACTTAGCCAGATCTTTTTTTATCTCTATATCTGAATAATACTTTAAACCCTCAATATGAATTTCTTCTGCTATATATCTCGGGTCTCCTGTAAACATTAAGAATAAAACACAAATTACAGATAAAAGAACAAGTAGTGATGATACGATTTTTAAGGTTTTATATATTTTCTGAAAAACTTTTGAAAACCTACTAAAAAATGTCTTTTTCTTTTTATTAGATCGACTACAGTCCGGAGGGTCCGATATTAAATGAACCTTTGCCATCTTAATCGACCTCCTGAATCTTTTTGAGCAGAGGATCTGCAATTTTATTAATATTGCCAGCACCGAGAATAAGAACAACATCACCCGATTTTAATTTTTTTACCAAAAAATCAGGAACCTTATACATATCCCGAATGAGAAAAATCTGTTCGATTCCCCGTTTTTTAGCGGAATCTACAATTAAATCAGAAGTTACACCATTAATAGGAGTTTCCCTTGAAGCATAGATATCTGTAACGACTGAGATATTGGCTTTAGCCAGTACAGAGGCAAACTCTTCGGCAAAAAATTTTGTTCGACTATAAAGATGGGGCTGAAAAACAACAATTAACCGCTCAGGTTTTATCCACTGGACCGCCTCTATTGTAGTGGCTATCTCCGTAGGGTGATGCGCATAATCTTCGATAACAGAGATCCCTTTTTCCTCTCCACAAAATTGAAGCCTCCTTTGCACACCTGAAAATTGCTGAAGTCCATCTGCAATTAATCCAAAACGCAACCCCAAACAGAGACCCACAGCACACGCCCCTAAAGCATTACGAACATTATGAATACCTAATGTATGTAAAACAAGGTCTCCTAATGGACCCGTAATCCCCAACCGCTCATCCTGACTTACTACTGTAAATCGCGTTTTTATTCCTGAAAGGATTTCTCGAACAGAGCCTCTTTTTTGTGGGATTTCTATCCTGACATCTAACCCTCGTAAAGAACAATGCTCTTCCAATCCATAACTGATACAAACACTTTCAATCTCCGTAATAATAGATTTGATATTCGGGTCATCCCCACAAAGAATAGAGTATCCATAAAAGGGAACATCGTTACAAAAATCAACAAACGCTTTTTTTATACGGTCTAATGTTCCATAATACTCAAGATGCTCTGCATCAATACTTGTTACAACGGCTATGGTAGGGTGAAGTCTCAAAAAGGAACCATCATGCTCATCGGCCTCTGCAACCAGATAATTACCTGTACCCCAACGAGCATTTGTTCCACTGCGATGCAATATACCTCCTACAATACTTGTAGCACCAATATTTGCATGTTCCAAAAACGAGGCTATCATGGAGGTCGTCGTAGTTTTACCATGCGTTCCGCCAACAGCAACAGCATGAGGTTTTAAACGAATAAGGTCTGCAAGTAAATCACTTCTGTGGATTACAGGAATCCCTAATTCTCGTGCGGTAATAACTTCAACATTATCGTCGGGAACCGCCGCAGAACGGACAACAATTCCCACATTGTTTATATGTTCCGGAGCATGTCCTTCATAAAATTTCAATCCATAACTTACCAATCGGTCGATGATTTCAGAGCCTTTTAAATCAGAACCGGAAACTTCATAACCGAGATTAAGAAGAATTTCAGCAAGACCACTCATCCCGATGCCCCCGATACCTATAAAATGTATTTTCCGTTTCAGTCCGTTCATTTTACGCTATCCTAAAAATACTATATATAGAATACTATATATAGTATAAAAAAACAAGTTTTTATATCAATTTTTATCTTATTTGTATATTTCTTAAATTATACGAATATAAAAGTGCGTGAAAAAAACTAATCTTTCATTAATATTGTAATTTAATTTTTTGAAAATGATTTCATACCTTTTCGTTTATTCTAATCCTAAAAGATTTGTTATAATAACACCCCGGACATTTCCCCTTTACAAAAATAACTATAGTGGAGTATTTCTATGTCAGAACAACAATTTTTTTTACCTGGTACAGAAATTGAAATAGTAAATTCAAATGTAGAATTGGGAAAGATTAAACACATTCTTTTTGATTTTGATGGTACTATCAGTCTACTCCGTGAGGGCTGGCAAAATATTATGGGACCGATGTGTGTTGAAATGATTTGTGGGGATCATGAGCCGACATCCGAAATAGAAAAAGAAGTAGCAGAAATGATTGAGGAGACAACAGGAATCCAGACCATCTTTCAAATGCAACGATTGGTGGAAATGGTACGGGCTCATGGATTGGTTCCGGAAGGAAAAATTTTAGATGAATGGGGATATAAATCTATTTACAATGAACGACTGCTCATGCCTGTTCGAGAACGGATACAAAAACTACAAAACGGAGAGGTATCACTGGAACAGATGACGGTTCGTAAAGTCTTTAATTTTTTGGAAGAACTCAAAAAAAGAAATGTGGCGATGTATGTATTCAGTGGGACCGACAGAGAGGATGTTCAACACGAGGCAAGCGTTTTGGGTGCAGATAAATATTTTACAGAAATCTGGGGGGCATTACCCAGTATTGAAGAATATTCAAAAGAAAAAGTTATTCGCGATATTATCTCTGCCCACAATTTACATGGACCTGAAGTTATGGCTGTGGGTGATGGTCCCGTGGAATTAAGAAATGTTAAAGAGCAAGGGGGAATTGCTCTGGGAGTGGCTTCTGATGAGAAAAGAGGATATGGTTGGGATATGCATAAGAGGAAACGATTGTTACGGGCAGGTGCGGATATTCTTATTCCAGATTTTAGTGAATACGACAAACTTGTAAAATATCTTTTTTGTGAAGAATAAAAGAAATCAAGTTTCTTTACTCTCTTTCTTGGTAATCCTTTCTTGATATACCATTCGTTCAGAGGTTTGTTTTTTCGCGGGCTTGACAATTTTTGTTTTACTAACCTGAATTTCTGTCCTCTTCTCTTTAATATCTCTTTGTTTTTCTTGAACCGCTTTTAATACATCTAATTTATTTCGCATGGCTTTTTCTTTCAAGGATTGTCTTAATTCACCTATCGCTTTTAAGCATTCTCTTTGCAACTGGATTAGACAAGACTCACAAAGCCGTTTTGTTCTGCTAATGGCTGGGGCTCCACATCTTCCACAGTATATTGACTCTGAATTATCCTGAGTTTCAAACCAACCCTGATCACACATTCGCAAAATAACATCTAAAGAGATTCCTGTCTTTTCTGAAATTTCGATGGCATTAATATTTCCGTGCTCTTCCAACACCTTCCGAATTTTTTCATAATCCTTTTGCTCTTCATCAATACATAAATTACAAACAGGATATTGTGAATTTTCAGGCTTATTAAATAACTTCTCACATCTTGGGCACTTTGTTAAAGGCATATAAATTCCTTTGATAATTTGTTTTTATTCCCCCATTAATGATGCCGAGCATAATATATTACCTTTTTGAGGGCCTCTACAACATATTGAATATTTTCCTCGGTCAGTAATGGATGCAATGGTAAGGACAATATTTCATTGGAAATCTGAGTAGATATAGGACAATCTTCAGGGGTTACTTTACAAACTTGCTGGATATAAGGGTGTAAATGAACACCGTAAAAATGGATACCTGTCCCAATATTTTCTTGCCGAAGCATGAAGGCTATTTCATCTCTTGACCGGGCTACTTTTTGGCGATTAATACGGATTATATACAAATGCCACGCGTGCTGGACATAATCCTTTACGGTGGGAAGGATTATTTCATCAATCTCAGAAAGGGATTGATAATACCGCATGGCTAAGCGTTGACGGGACATATTAAAGTTTTGTAATTTTTTAATTTGTTCCAATCCAATACTTGCAGAGATATTACTCATAGCATATTTGAATCCAGCAGTAACCAATTCCTGAGGACGAAGAAAAGCACTTCTACCGTATCGGTCCCATGCGGTATCTACCAGACCATTCGTTGCAAGGACACGAAGATATTTAGCCTGTTCTGAATCAGAAAGGGTGATCATACCCCCTTCAATAGTGGTAATGTTCTTTGTCGCATAAAAACTGAAACAAGTTCGTTTAGAAATAGAACCTACTTTTTTTGAGCGATACATCGCCCCTAATGCATGGGCAGAGTCTTCTATCAAATGCAGATTGTATTTATCTGCTATTTTTTGTATTTCATCCAGTTCACAGGGATGTCCCGCAAGGTCAACAGGAATAAGGGCCTTTGTTTTTTCAGTAATTTTCTCTTCAATCCTGTTCGGGTCGATATTGTAGGTAAGAGGTTCTATATCAACAAATACGGGTTTAAGTCCCATATTTATGAGTGTATTGATTGTGGAAACCCATGTGATTGGCGGGGTTATTACCTCATCACCCGGTTGTAAACCGGCCTCCACCAAACAAAGATGTATAGCAGAAGTACATGAAGAAACCGCAACACTCTCTTTCGCACCGACAGTAGAAGCGAAACTCTGCTCAAAAGCATGAATATTATGACCGGATGTTAGCCATCCACTTCTCATCGCGCACATAACAGCCTGCTCTTCTTCTACACCCATAACCGGTTTTGCTAGTGGAATAAATAAAGGAGCGGTGGGTTCTCCTCCTTCCTGAACAGGAATATTCCTTAATCGTTTAAATTGAAGAACATTTATGTATCTGTGAAAAAATGGGTCTTCTTCAGGATGGCGTTCAAGCCAATCTGTAATTTCGTGTAGCCCCTTTTGTATCGTATACTCAGGCTGAAAATGGAATTGTGTATTAAACTTTTGAAATTGAACACGGAAAGTTCTCAAGTCCTCATCATCACGAATAACATCAATCTCTGTCCCAATTATTTTCGATGCAATTTCCTGAGCCAGGTCCATAATCTTTTTGTTAAGTGTATTATGCCCAATATTAAATACTTGGTTATGGACTTGATTATACTCCGCCTCACAAAGCATACAAATTGCCCGAGCACAATCACGAACATGTAAAAAAGGTCGCCACTGATTACCCCCACCACGGACTTCTATCTTTTTTTGTCTTTTCGCAGTGGCTACCATCTGGTTAATGGCAAGGTCAAAACGCATTCGGGGTGAATATCCAAAAAGGGTAGAAAATCGTGCTACCACCGGGGAAAATTTTTCATGTGCCATGGATAATAATTTCTCTTCTGCTTCCCTTTTTGTCTGTGTAAAAGTAGATATCGGGTTGGTTGGACTCTCCTCATCCAGCCAGTCACCAATACCTTTTCCATATATAGCACATGTAGAAGCAAAAATAAACTTTTTCACCCCCTTTTGACTGCTCTGTCGAGCCAATTCTATCGTACAGTCTATATTTACTTCCTTTGCGGTAATAGGACAGAGGGCACAGGTTGGGTCATTTGCAAGTCCTGCAAGATGAACCACAACATCGACTCCATTAAATAAGTCTGGAAATTTCTGCCAATACCGAATATCTCCCTGTATCATTTCTACCTTCGGACTTTTCAGCCAATCGGCTTCCTCAGGAAATCCAAAACACATACGGTCAAAGATACATATTTCATGCCCTGCTTGTAATAATTCATAAACGACCCAGCACCCTAAATAGCCGAGTCCACCTGTAACAAGTATTTTCATTAATTGACTCCCAGTTGAATATACATTTACTATAATTCTAACATTAATTGTAAAGTAATTATAAATGAAAGGGCTTTTATGAAATATAACCTTCCCCTTTTTTTATCTCTCTGTCTATTCCTTCTTTTTTCTCAAAACATTTTTTCCGAAGGGAACCTTTGCTTAAAAGAGGTTAAAGACCTTCCTACTTTTGAAGGAATACCAGACCCATTTCAATTTTGTGATGGAACAAGAGTAAAAACATTCCAGGATTGGCAAAAACGAAGGGAGGAAATAAAAGATATTCTTGTCTTTTATGAGTATGGACATTTACCCCCTCCTGCAAAAATTATAAAATCAGAATTGATTGTTGAAGAAGAATTTTATAATAAAAAAGGGATATACAGAGAATATAATGTCTTTTACGGTCCTCCTGATTTTAAACTGGATGTAATGATGTTTTTACCTCTATCGGCAAAAGAAAAACCCTGTCCTGTTATTTTATTCATTCCTAAATTCTGGAAAGAGAATGACGATAACAAAGAAATTGCAATGAAATGCATAGACAGAGGATATGCTCTTTGCCTTTACGATAAGAGTATTTTAGATGATGATAGCGGAAGTCGGGAACAGATGATATATAAACTATACCCGGATTGTGATTGGGGCTCATTAGGCGTGTGGGGTTGGGGTGCTTTGCGTGTTCTGGATTTCCTGGAAACAATACCCGAAGTGAATACAAAACAACTAACCTTAACAGGGCATTCACGCAGGGGGAAAGCCTCAATGTGGGCAAGTGCAAATGATGAGCGAATACCGTTGGTGATTCCACAGTCCAGCGGAACAGGAGGATGCGGGTCTTATCGAATTGTAGGGAAAGGAGCCGAAACTTTGAAGGCAATAACAACAGATGTGGCTCCGTATTGGTTCGTTCCACGATTAAAAGATTTTATCGATAAGGAAGACCGATTACCCTTTGACCAACATTTTTTAAAGGCCTTAATTGCTCCACGGGGACAATTATCCCGTGAAGCATTAGGAGACTTATGGGCTAATCCTATGGGCACACAAGTTATGCACGAATGTACTGTCCCTGTATATAGGTTTTTAGGTGTTCCAGAAAACATGGGTATTCATTTTAGAGAAAAAGGACATGCCTTACAACCCTCCGATTGGGATGTTGTTCTCGATTTTTCAGACTATTTCTTCTTCAAAAAGAACCCTCCTAAGGGATTGAATGTTCTTCCCTTCAGTAACACTCCAAAACCCAATTGGTCTGAACCTAAGCCTGTCCAAGATAAAAATAAATGTGTCGTTACATACTAATTACACTTTGTAAAAGGATAAATATGACACGGTTTGGTGTCTCGCCCAAAAAAGAACAAGAACTTTTACGGTGGATGGAGCGATTGGAAATATACGAGCATGACCTGGAAGAAAAGTTTATCTCTGCACGAGGACCCGGTGGACAACATACCAATCACTCTTCTACCGGTGTATATTTAAAACATATTCCTTCCGGTCTCGAAGTCAAAGCAGATACATCCCGTTCCCAATCCATAAATCGATTTCTGGCCCGACGCAGACTCTGCGAACTTATCGAATACCAAAGATATGGCAAAGAATCTTCATTCATCAAAAAAATAGAAAAAGAAAGAAAGCAGAAACAAAGAAGAAAAAGAAGAGCAAAGAAAAAATACAACCAAGCCACGCCCAACGATATAACAAAGAAAACAAATTGTTATAATTCAGAAGATGTATTACCTGATAAAGTAGATTATTAAAATTTTTCAAATAATGGTACAAAACTATTCCATTCAACAAATGGGTAATAAACAAGAAAACGATAAATGTAAGAGAGAAGCAAATATACAAAGGAGTGCTTCTATTCGTCTTTACACGAATTCCAAGAGATTCAAGTTTTTGCACCAATTCAGTAAACTCCGGAACAACTAACTTACTTATCCGCCTTTTAAGCAACCCTTCCATAGCAACAATGTAACCAATTAAAGTTAGGAAATTGAACAATCCGAACCCCACCAATTCAACCAACGGGGTCTAATCGGCTTTGAGATGAAAAGAAACCCAGCCAAAAGGCTCGACAAACAGGAATTAAAAATAAATATTACGAAGTAGGTGGGATAGACCCATGGGATTACGGATAGAAGTTTCGTAACCTTCTCAGGAACTTCTCTTTTTACTGTAATATCTTCAACAAAATCCCTCCTGAACATTCTAACCCCCCCTATTTTAGTACATTTTAGCCCCTTTATATTTGTTTTCCCGCCATAAAAACCAGAAAACTCTTCAGGAACCTTATAGTTCCCCTCGTTTAGACAATATGCAGTAGGAATCATAGACCGCCTATTCTGAGACTGTATGTCCAGAGTTACATGATCGATAATAAAAAGAGTAAACTTTATTGGCTCTTTATCATAAATACTTGTCATTTTCATAGGGTAGAAGATTCTGTTGGTTTTGAATTTGACATAAACTTGTACGATGTTCTACAGTTAACACCCTCTTATTTTCTCCCACTTTTACATTTTGTACTTTCGTAAATTCAGAAAGGTTGGTTATCCAAGAAATGACAAAAGAAAAGTCTTTCCCGATATATTCATCTAAAAGAGATTCCATTTTCTCATCAATGTTAGGGATATTTTTTTGATTCAAATACTCTGATATGAATTGCTATCCCTTGCGGTAATTATTTCTGACCTCAGTCCCATTTTTTCTACGACCTGATGCGTAGTGACAGTTTCTCCTTCATTCTCCTCTCCCCCTCTAGGCCAGAATAAGAGTAAAAATGATAAAGGATAAATTTGTGAACGGACTGTCCACTTCAATGCATTCCTCAGTTTTTCTCTATATAAGTTATCTATCTTTTTACCCTGAGAGGGGAGAGAAAAATCCTTGATAATATCAAGGGATATATCCTGCGGTTGTGCAGGTATCGGGAATATCCAGAATAAATTTGTGTTTGAATTATCATCTATATCATATTTCAGATTCACATTTATAATAAGATGTTCGTAACCGTCAATGTAGTTAACATATGCAATTTGCCGGGTTTCACCAACTAAATACATTTTTTGTTCATCAAAGTTGTATTTAAATGCGAAACCATCCGCGTAACATATATTTTCAAAAGGAATCAATATGAGCAAAAGACCCAACAGGTAAAGCATTATCTTATTCATAACTTCTCTCCTTTTTCCCAATTTTTAATTTCATACTCATCAAGAAAATTATTTAGAAGTTCTATCTATTTTGCCAAATTATTTTTCATCCGCACCATATATAAAATAATCACGGGCAAAAGCGTGGTAAAAATTTTACCCTCCGAATTCTATCCACAAATCAGTAAAACTCCACCCCTAAATACGGAAAAATCGAAAGGTAAATAAAAGATTGTATTCCCGAACAATAATCCTCTTCACAATTTATAAGACATGACTATAGGATTGAGTTTTGCTCCTGTAAAATATTTATATTTTATTTTTCCACTCCTCAAATAATGCTTGTTTTCTCTACCTTTACCAATACTTTAGGGATAGGTAAAAACCTATCTCTCCATTCATCCATTTTTAACCGTTCTATTTATATTTTGTTCCATTAAAAAGAATGTGTTGTTTCTATGTTTAGGGGCGGGTTTTGCTCCCGCCCCAAGAAATATTCTCGTTCTATTCATGAACAACAACTGTCTTTACATCGACCGGATAAATAGAATTGTTTATTTATCCTTCTCGCGTAAACTTACTTCTTCTTTGAACAATAAGGAAGGCGATAGCAATTAACACAATTGTGGAAACAATACCGAACAGATTAACAGCAGGTATTCCTTTTTCGACATGGAGTGTAACTTGGTTGGAAAGGGTTGTTTCGCGGGCATCGCTCACCTCAACCCAATATATTCCTTCATCATCAAAGCCCACATCCGTTATCTCCAGCACAGGCGAGTCTGTGCCTACATTTTGGATTTCTTTCGCATTTCCAAACGGTTGGAATTTCCATTGATAATGTAGGTCAAGCAACCCACCGGTTACCTCTACTTCAAACCGCCATGTGCCTCCTTCGTCAATGGTTCCACCTTGAGGCTGTCTTACGAACTCTGCATGCGATCCAATCACTACTCGTGCTGGTTCTGATAACACCTCATCTTTTGCATCTTGGATTTCAACCCAATAATTACCGGATAAAGATGGGTCTATTGAAGGTAATGTGTAGATAGGCAATGTATTGACGCCTGGCGCGGGGTCTGAATCATGATACCATAGATAGGTCTTGTCACCGTAGCCATTTGTGGTCTCCACAGTCAACTGGAAGGTAGGTCCTTCGTCTGTGTACAGTAATAAATCCTGCGGTTGTATCAAAATTGCAAGGTCCTCGCCTACATATACATAAGTCGTTGTGGATTGTACTGTTTCTCTCTCATCGGAGATTTGCACATAATACCATCCTTCATTCGCATGAGTCGGATAGCCAATATTCAAAACGGATAAATTATCCCCAATATTTGTCCAGTCAGAACCATCATTGAACCACCATTCGTAGTCCACATTGCCTAATCCCCCCGATACTATTACGGCCAAATCTAATGATTGGTCATAAGGAGCATATTTGATGGGCAGTATATCTTCAACTATCTGGAGATGTTCTGCAATAAGTACTTCTGCTGGGTTGGACTCCACTTCGTTCTCTGGCACATCGTCACTGACAACGCAGGTATAGATACCAGATACACTCGTGGTTAATGGAGAAATGATATATTGATTCTGGTTATTAACACCCGGAGCAGGTAACCCATCCTTCAACCACTGATAGCGAATAGCCCCATAGCCCCCACTTGTTCCAACTAGTAATATATGCGAGTTATATTCGCCTACATACGCCCTGAGTCCAATAGGATGTGTAGGAATAGATAATGGGTCATCCACAATCATCAAATATACTGCATCGGATGTAACCACATCTGTCCCACTATCCCGGATAACTACATCATAGAAATCTTCATCCGCTTCGGTTAGGTTAGATAGAGTTAATGTACCACTTCCGGGTTGTTGTTCAGGAGGAAGAGGCCCTGAGGACGCTCTTCGCCAGGTGTAGGATATTGGCTGAATTCCTCCGGAGATTTGAACTGTAAATTGCATATTTTGTCCGGGATTGCGAACTGCATCAACAGGCTGAATATCAATCCGCAGATGAGACACAACATTTAAGTATCCTGCTTGCGATACAACGGTGGTTCCATTTCCACCATCATCCACCACCATACAACGATATATACCACTTTCATTCACAGACGGTGTAGAAATGGCTAAAGTATCACTATCTACACCGGAATAAGGTGGATTATTGGCTAACTCTTCACCTCCATCTAATATTTCATTATTATTCGCATCTTTGAACCACTGATATACATACGGCGTTACACCGCCTGACGCCAGCACCACTAATTGGACTGATGGTGTTTCTTCATAAACGGTTGTATATTCTGCAGGCCCATATACAGTCAACGGGTCATTCACAGTAATTTGGACAGTATTAGAACTCACTTGTCCAAACGGTGCCAATCCAATCGTATCATACACTACAACATCATAATTGCCCACATCTTCAGGTCCCGCAGGGGATAAATCCAGATAGGGTAAACTCGGGGCTCCCAAAGAAACTCCTTCTTTACGCCAATTATACCTCAACGCACCTTTACCACCGGATGCAGATACATTCAAAATCAATGTATCACCTGTTGTGTAATTACCCCCTACAGGATGCAAAGATATTGTTACAGGGGCATAAACTGTAACCGACACACTGTTATCCCCGGATTCTGTATGAGTGCTATCGGTAACTTCAACCGTATAGGTGCCCACATCGGTAAAGGTAACAGGATTGATGGATAAACTGGGTACTGCTGTTACCCTTACTTCCGAACCATTTTTTAACCAGCGATAAGTCTTATTTCCTGTTCCACCGACTACTTGAGCATTTATGTTGAACGATGAACCTGCATAGATCTCAATAGAATTTGGCGTTAATGTTATTTCCATGCCTACTTTGAAGGATATATTTAAACCTTCCGGTACAGTTGTTGTCCAGATGGCACCTGCTGGAATTGTGCCTATGTAATAATTCGGCGAGCCAGATACATATAGTTCTACTTCATGAGCATCGGCTCCACCATTGTTAACAAGGAATATTTGTTTAAAATCCTTGAATGGAGAATTACTTCCCGTTAACACAACCATCTCAACCAAATCGACCCCCGGTGTAACTACCTGACTCTTGTTCCAGAAATTGGACTCAGTAAAGCCACCTGTGGCAGGTCCGATTAGCAGTTGAGGGATTAGCGGAGCCTGAATTAAAAGGTTATAAGGAGCGGGTGCTTTCAAAATGCTGTCGTTTGTCGTGGTCCCTAAAAGAATATGGTCCGAAAAAATCGGATAGTTTGGTGTCCGCATGTTGGAAATATGCGTAAACCGTCCTATAATGTTTGAACCTGAATCTGATGTATGATTTTCACATACTACGGTTCCCGTGGAAGTAAGAATAATACTTCCATGAAGTTTTACCATACCGGGTGTCCCTAAACCACCATTTCCACCTGCTCCGGAAGAACCACTCTGTCCTCCTGAACCACCAATACCACCTCGGCCACCTCGCCCGCCTGCCCCACCCGGTCCACCGTTGGCAGACACTGGAAAACACCAGCCTGCCGAATTTGCCCAATAGCCACCACCTCCACCTCCTCCTCCAACTCCCAAACCCCAGTTATTCCCGGGGTCAACTCCAGCACTACCTGAATTTGCAAGGACCATACTACCACCTGAGGCTGGAGCACTTGCTGATATATTTGTTTGTCCTCCAAATTGAAGTAGCCCTCTTGCCGATAGAACAGCAACACCTCCTCCATTACCCCCTTGACCTCCATTACTTGCTTTACTTGCACTTCCCCCTGCCCCTCCATTACCACCGGTTCCACCGGCTCCACTATCGCCACCACGACCACCCAAACCATCAACATATCCACAGTTACCACAGGGTCCATTCCACGCAGCGCCACCGCCACCACCACTGCCTCCACTTCCACCTCCACCACCTTTTCCACCACCCTGACCACCACCACCACCACCGCCACCACCACCGCCACCACCACCCGAACCACCAGCAAGAGTTAAATCATTTGCAGGTGCTATATATGAAGCATTTCCACCCGGAGAACC
>CAKZKR010000056.1 GCA_937124615.1 uncultured bacterium | reverse complement strand
ATTCCTGATATATACTCAACGAGAAATATTACCCCTGTATACACAAAAGCCCTAAACGGAATATTAAACTATCAAAACATGACATAAATACTTCAAGAACTAACCCGAATAAAGCAAAGATACAAATCGGATTAAGGGTCTTTTGTATGAATACATAACAATTATTCTCTTTCTAAAAGTCTTATGTTATAGGAGTAAAATTGTTAAACAATTAGACTTGCGTTTCTACTACATACTACTTCTGGATCAGATAATTTGGCATAGTAGACTTTAATGTATTCAAAATAGTTTCATCTTTTATCAACTACAGGCAAATCAAATCCAAAAATACTTCCCTTCCCAAGTTGGCTTTTTACGAATACTTTTCCTCCATGACTTTCTACTACTTGCCGGACAATAAACAATCCTAATCCAGAACCTGTTGTATCAATGCCTTCTATTTTTTGTTGTTTCAAACGAACAAATTCACGAAATAATTTTGGTATATCTCCCGGTGATATACCAATACCATTATCTTCCACTTCAACCCGAGCATAAGAAGCTTGTTTGTATAATCTAATAATAATCTTTCCATTCCTGGGTGTATATTTGATGGCATTGGTTAGCAAATTCATTATTGCCTCTCGTAACAACCGTTGGATACCTATAACAATAATTTTTCTTTCGGGTAGTTCTACTTTTACTTCGTGGTTCTTACTTAATAGTAAGTCTTGATTTTCCTCAATAATTTTTTCGATAGTAGTATTGATATCAAATTCTTTTGCTTCTCTTAACAAATCTGCATTTTCCATTACCGAAAGATTTTCTAAGTCATGTAAAAAAGCAACCAATTCATCGATTCTCGTTAATGAACGTTGAACCCAGGATTTTTGAGTGTCGTTTAACTCACCTCCATAACCATAAAGTAAATTTTGAAGGTGCATAGATATTGCTGAAACAGGTGCTCTTAAATTATGTAAGGCTATCTGTAAAAATCCTTTCCTTTGGTCACATAATCTTTCTAAATCTTTATTAATCCGTACTATTTGACGTTGCCCTTCCCTTAAGAAATACATCAAATGTGTTGTAAGAGATGCAGTCAAAAAAAACAGGAGACCTTGAACCACCACAACAGTTATAGTATATGTTCCCGATGGAGGTTCTACAGAAGGAACAGCACCCACGGGAAATACTGTAGGGAACCATTGTTTCCAACTCCCTATCGCTAACAAAAAGAAAAGTGTATAACCGTATATCGTATAGATAAAAGCAATTAATGGGCTAAATAAGACACTTGCAATAATCACATGAAAAATAAAAAATGTTTGAAAAGGTGAGTACACCCCTCCTACTAACCATAAAGCAATCACTAAAAATATAAAATCCGTAGCAATAGATAAGTGTAGGACAAGCGAAAGCAGAAAACGATATGAAGTAGTTTTTTCTTTTGATTTTCTTACAGGAAAAACAATTACAAAATTTACTATATTTGCAATAAACAAAATAATTGCTAACAAGATTAATGCATGATGGTTTAATTGATAAATTCCCAAAATGTATTTTGCAAAAAGTGAACCTGCAATAATAAGGAAAGATACAAAAAATCTTATAATTGTTAAGTCATATAACTGATCTTCTAATCGCAGACTATGCAAAAAAACAGGAAAGGAACCTTCTTCATCTCTTAAAAAAAACCGAATTATTTTAGACAAAAGAGACTCTGAATATTTTCCACCTGCATCTGCCATTTTAAAGACATTCTTTTGAATATGTTTACCTAACAAATATTTTACAAAAAAAACGGAGCAACGCTCCGTTTTTTTATATAGGTTATCTTAATTTGTTACTACGCCACACCTAATTTCGCTTTGAGTGTTGATACTAAAACTTTCGGGTCCACAGGTTTTTGGAAAATTCCTGCTAAACCTAACTCACGAGCATCAATATTATATCGAACAGCATCACCTGCAGAACTTAACATATACATAGGGCCGGGGTACTTGTCTTCTTTCAGTTTTATAGCTACCTGACTCCCTGAATCTACATTTTCCATCATCAAATCTATAATAACGGCATCAGGTTGTATCCTCTGAACTGCTTTTAGTCCTTCTTCACCATTTGCGGCCTCTCCGACAACAAATCCTGCAGATTCCAGCATGACTCTTAAAGCAGAACGAATATCAGGGTCATCATCAATAATAAGAATAACTTTCTTTTGTTCCATGTTCCCTTCTCCTTTGTTGATTTAATATTTTATTTAGATATTGCCATGCAATTTCAAGATTTTTTTGAGATTTGTCTGTAATCCCTTCACCAATAGTAAAATCATAACCTTTAATCCCTAACATCCATGTTTCGGGAGCGGAACCAAAATACTCTTCACATATTGCCAAAATTGATTCTGCATTGATCGAATGTGTTGTAAAAGTTATGTTTTTTGAAGGAAATACTCTTGTTAAACAAAAAGGTTCTTCTCCTTCTCTTAATGCATCAACGAATATTACTTTATCATAATTCGTCAGTTCAGCACCCAATTCTATATTTAACTGATAGTCGGCATCTGCATATACATTCTTAAAGTTACTCTGTTGAACACGCTGAATAAATAAGGAACCCAGAGCATCATCATGACGCCCCGGATTTCCATATCCAAAAATTAATATTTTATCATTTTCTACTAAGTTCATTAACAACTTCACCTTTGTGATTTATTACTTGCACATGCAAAGGCATTTGACCTAACGCATGTGTTGCACAACTTAAACAGGGGTCGTAAGCACGTATACCCACTTCAATAGTATTCAACAACCCTTCTGTTATTTCCGATTTTCCTTGCAAATAGTCTTTTGCCAAAACATTTACGACCTGGTTCATCGGTTCATTATTATTGGTTGTAGATACTATTAAATTTGCAAGAACAATCTGGTCATTGTCATTTATTTCATAATGATGGAATAGAGTTCCGCGGGGTGCTTCAATCCATGCAACACCTCGTTTTTGTTTTGTTCCCTGTGTAATTAGATTTGTCCCCTGTAAATCAGAGTCATTCAATAAGTCTTTTATTTTTTCCGCAGAATGAAGCATCTCTATCATTCGTGTCCAGTGATATGCCATTGATGCATTAATCGGCTTACCACCAGATAAGGACATTAACTCCTGTCTTTCTTTTTCAGCTAAAGGAGTATCAATAAAATCACAATTGTTTATTCTTGCCAATGGTCCAACACGATACCATCCTTTTTCTTTACCCAACGAACGAATAAACGGGAATTTCATATAACTCCATGGACGGACTTCTTCCGCTATATAATCAAGATAATCCTCTGGTTTTACCATATCAAAAATTATCTCTCCATCGGCTGTTTTCGCCCGTAATAAGCCATCATATAGGTCAAGACAACCATCTTTTCGAACGATACTTAGATGGTTTGAATCAAAAGCCCCAAAATTCAAGAAAAATTCTAATTTTTCTTTAACTATTTTTTTACACAATTCTAAGGCTTCTATCGACCATTGTAAAATAGTATCAATATCCTTAAGAAAAATATCCCTTTCTTCTATCGTAAGATTTTTATTAATTCCACCAGGGATTGCTCCAGTTCCATGCACTTTCTTCCCTGCAGTGGCTTTTATAATCTCTTGCCCATATTTTCTCAATAAAACAGCTTTCTTTGCTGTTTCAGGGTCTGCCTTTATAACACCGATGACATTTCTTTGTTCGACAGGAGCATCAAAACCAAACAATAAATCAGGAGAACAAAGATGAAAGAAATGAAGAGCATGAGACTGTAAGGTCTGTCCGTAATGCATAAGTCTTCGCATTTTTTCTGCGGTAGGAGTCAAAGTTTTTGCTCCTACAATCATATCCGTAGTCTTTGCGGCACAGAGGTGATGACTTACAGGACAAATTCCACACAACCTTTGAACAATTGTTGGAGCCTCCCAATAGAATCGGCCCTGTACAAATCTTTCAAATCCTCTAAACTCTATGATGTGGAAACGGGTCTGTTGTACATTACCTTTCTCATCCAAAAGGATGGTAACTTTCCCGTGTCCCTCTACCCGTGTGACGGGATTTATTACAATTTTTCTTCCTGCTGTTTTTGTACTCATAGATACGGCCTCCTGATATTAGTCATATTTAATAAGTTCATAATCAAGGTTTAAGGGTTCACCTTTTAGCAAGGCAACCAAAGCATTCCAAATTGTATCTGCTGTGGGTGGACAACCCGGTAGGAAATAATCTATTTTGACCACTTCATGACATGGATATACCTTGTCTAACAATACCGGGATATCCGGGTCATTTGGGATAATACCCGTGTTTTCACTTTTTACGGTAGGACCATTAAGATAGGCCTCTTCAAGGCATTCCTTCAACGGCACTAAATTTCTCATAGAAGGAACTCCTCCTGTTAGAGCACAGGCTCCAATTGCAACCAGAATTTTGCAATGTTTCCTGAACTCCATAAGTATTTCAGCATTCTCATCGTTACTGATGCCCCCTTCGATAATCCCGATATCTACAGGTTTTGTAAAGTTTTTTATATCATTTATAGGCGATTTGTTGAATTCAACTAATTCAACAAGGTCTAAAATTCGCTCATCAATGTCCAAAATGGACATGTGGCATCCAAAACACCCTGTAAAATGGGCTGTTGCAACAACAGGTTTACTCATAACTCCATTCCTTTCCTGTTTTATGAATTAACTGTTTTTGTTTCTATTTCAGAACCTATCGGCTTTTTGTCATACGGTCTCTTTCCCACAGGTATTGTAAAACCTTGCCTCTTAACTACAAGGCATCCCGTAGGACATACAGACATCGATTTATCATCCTTTGTTAAATTGGTGTCTTTTAATCCATCATTTGAATTCACAGAGATTCGCATGCTAATGCCTCGATTTTCAAAACCAAATACATTCTTTTTATCCAGATAAATAGATGCTCTCACACAACGACCACACAGGACACAACGATTTCTATCTAAATATACATCAGGATGTGTGGCATCCAGTTCTTTTTGTGCATATAAATAGGGCATCTGTGGAGTTAAGAGAGCCAGTCGATATGCCAAAGCCTGTAATTCACACTTTCCTGCAACTTCACATGAAGGGCAAAAATGATTTCCTTCCACAAATAACATCTCAATAATATTTCTACGAAGAGAATGTAATTCTTCTGTATTATTTTCAACAACGATACCTTCTGCAACAGGATATGTACAGGCATTCACAGGTCTACCATTAACTTTAACTGTGCAAACTCTACAATGCCCACCTGGAGGAAGGTCCTTTAAATAGCAAAGTCTCGGTATATAGATACCTACATCATCAGCCGCCTGTAAGATTGTCTTATCCGGAGCAGATTTTACCTCCACCCCATCAATTGTAAAAGTAACTACATTCATACTCATTATTTTACTCCTTCTTTTATTCTTCCACTTGCTTCAATTCCAACTTTCATAGCCTTTTGTAAATCAAATGTCATTAATTTACCATCTTCCTCCTTAATTCGTTCTGCATATAAATCTGCAAAATCATAAATGGTTGTTAACACAGGATTTGCAGATGTCTGTCCCAAACCGCAACGACTCATTAATTTAATGGTTTGTGCAATTCTTCTTAGTTCTGCAAGACTTTGTGCGGTACCTTTACCATCTAATATCTGTCTCAATTTCTTTTCAAGTAATGTTGTTCCCGCCCTACAAGGAACACACCATCCGCATGACTCTTCTACAAAAAACTCCACAAACTGATACATATATTCTAATAAATCTCTATTCTTGCTAAATATCATTATGGAACCGCCCGTGGGAAGGTCTTCAAAAGAAATTCTCCTACCAAAGTCCTTTGGTGCTACGCATTTTCCTGAAGCCCCACCTACCTGTACTGCTTGGGTGTTTTTTGCCCCTACCAGTTCTAACAGATTCTCTATTGTTATTCCATATTCCACTTCATAAACACCCGGATGTTCACAATCACCCGATACACTCAACATTTTTGTCCCTGTAGAATCCTTTGTTCCAATCTTTGAGAACCACTCTCCACCCTTTTCTAAAATACGGGCTGCACAACAAAGTGTTTCTACATTGTTTACAGATGTCGGCTCATTCTTATATCCTTTCTGGACCGGGAAAGGAGGTCTGTCCCTTGGGGCACCTCGTTTTCCTTCTAATGACTCTATTAGTGCAGATTCTTCTCCACAAACATAAGCACCTGCACCTAATTGAATTCGTATATCAAAACTGAAATCTTCTCTACCACATATATGCTCACCCAGTAACCCTAAATGTCTTCTTTTCGCCAAAACTTTTTCAAGATTATCCAGCAAATAAGCATATTCCCCTCTCAGATACATAATGCCTTCTTTAGCACCAATTGCATATCCCGCGATTGTCATCCCTTCAAAAACAAGGTCGGGATACTCTGTCAGTATTACCCTGTCTTTAAAAGTACCCGGTTCTCCTTCATCTGCATTACAAATAAGGTAACGAACTGAAGATTTCTGTTTTCTACAAAAATCCCATTTCATTGCAGTCGGAAATCCTGCCCCCCCTCTACCACGAAGTCTTGATTTATTTATTTCTCCAATTACTTCTTCAGGCTTCATATTTAGTGCATTCCTAATTGCTTTTCCACTTTCCATAGGGGCACAAATAACCTCCCCTTCTTTTTTCAAATTTAACAGCACACGAGATTGTGGGAGGTCGGATACATTTTTACCGGACTTAATGTCATTAATAATCTGCGGTATATCTGTTGGTTTTAAGTTTGTTAAAGGAACATTATTAATTAATGCCCCGGGAGCTTGGTCGCTAAGTCCGATACATGAGGTATGTAACAAAGTAAAAAGGTTGTCTTTTGTAGTTTCACCAAAAGAAACACCTAATGCCTTTTCAAATGCTTTACTTACCTCATCTGCACCTTTCATCCTTTCAATAACTGCATTGCAAACCCTTATTACATTTTTTCCAAGAGTTTTTCTGGGAAAAAAAGAATAAAAACTTACCATATCCCGAACTTGTACCATAGGAATGTTCAGGACATCTGCTAAATCTGCGACTACTTCTTCTGAAATATAGCCTAATTCTTTAACAATATCTCGTGCTATATTCATTAGATAGCCACGGTCATTGCCATACTTATTGGCAATATTTTTGATTTGTTCTCGGTAATGGTGGGTCATAATGTCAATACTCCTACAATATTTTGACTTACTTATTAACTTACCGTTAAGTAAACACATGTAAAATTATATTATATTTATCATTATATTTCAATATATATCAAGAAATATTCAATTATTTTGTTAATATAGCGAAACTATGATTTTACATGCGTAAATTGAGCCCTTTCTAAATATAACTTTACTTTATTATTAGATAAGATAGTATTACTTTATACTTAGTTAGTAATACTATAAGCCTGTAAATATTAAATTTTTATATTTTATATTATCCTTAATACCGTAAACCTGCTCTCAGACGGGTATGATTTGCTATTCTAACTTTGATTTATTCCTATAAAATCATTTAAAATTATGAACTAATATTAAAGAGGAGATTTAATAATATGTTTAATTTCAAGGATATTTCACAATTTGGTGGTTTATTAAAAGAGGCGATGCAAGTAAAACAGAAAATGGATTTACTAAAAGAAGAATTATCCAAACAAATCGTTGAGGGTGAATCGGGGGGAGGAATGGTCAAAATAAAGATGAACGGTAAGTTTGAAGTTCTGAGTATCTCAATTTCAGATGAGGTATTTTCAGAAGGTATAGCAGATAAATCTTTATTGGAGGCACTAATACTTTCTGCCTTTAATATTGTATCTGAAAAGGTTCGTTCATTAGCAAAAGAAAAAATGAAAGAAATTGCAGGTGGTATAGAAATCCCAGGATTAATGGATTAGTGAAAATATTATTTTTTGGAACACCAGAAATTGCAGTACCATCTTTACAGAAGGTACATACAATTTTTTCTGTTGTTGGAGTTGTTTCACAGCCTGATAAACCGAGTGGAAGACATCTTCGAATCACTCCCCCTCCTATTAAAATTGAATCAGAAAAATTAGGAATTCCTGTATTTCAACCTGAAAAACTTAATGACACTACTTTTATACAAAAACTTAGAGAACTACAGCCTGATCTTGGAGTTGTTGTAGCATATGGTAGATTCTTAAAAGAAGAACTTTTATCATTACCCACATTAGGCTATACTATAAATTTGCATCCAAGCCTTCTACCCCGTTGGAGAGGACCCTCTCCTATTCAAACCGCTATTCTTGAAGGAGACACAGAAACGGGTGTAACAATAATGAAAATTTCAAAAGATATGGACGCAGGAGATATTTTACTACAGAAAACAACACAAATAGATATTGATGAAACAGCTGAGGAACTTACAAAAAGGTTGTCCCTGATAGGTGCTGATTTACTAATTGAAGCCATTCAACTAATTGCTAAAAATAAGGCTGTTTTTACACCACAAGACCATACAAAGGCTACTTATTGTCATCTTATAGAAAAAAAACACGGTATCATTCATTGGGACCTTCCAGCGTTAAATATACATAATTGCGTTCGTGGCTGTCTTCCCTGGCCTATTGCTTTCACAAAATTCAAAAATGAGATTATACGAATATACAAAACTGAATTAATTCCAGAAAGTAGTAATAAACAGGATTATAACCAGTTAAAATCTGGAACGGTGGTTAACATAGAAAAGGATAAGTGTATTGTTAAAACAGGTAAAGGTTTAATAGGAATAAAAGTACTTCAGTCACCAAATAGAAAACCGCTAACCTTCCGTGAATTTGTAAACGGTAGGCCTATAAATATAGGTGATACTTTTGAGGATGCTTTAGAAAATGGCTAAAGTAGATATAGTCCGAGCAGCAGTGATAAATACCTTATTACGATGGGAAACAGGCAAACTACCTATTGATGAGTGTATTTCACGAACACTTAAACGAAAAACATATAGTACGAGAGGACGCCGTTTTTTTGCATACCTTGTATATGGAATAATTCGAAATCTTGATTTACTTGATTACATTATTTCTCTATACTTTAAAAACTCCCTTGACGAACTTCCACGACCAATCCTTTATATTTTAAGATCTGCTGTATTTCAAATATATTTTTGTGATATTGTAACAATTCCAGCAGCAGTTCATACTTCTGTAGACCTTGCTCGCACATTTGGACACGCAGGGTTAGCCCGCATAACAAATGCAGTTCTACGCAAACTTCCCGAAAATTTTGAAGATATTCCCATTCCATCTAAAGAGAAAGACTTGTACGAATACTTATCTATTCGTTACTCTATCCCCAAATGGATTCTTCATGAGTTTACCCAAAGGTTTGGAAATATTGAACTTGAAGATTTTGCCCTTTCCGTTTCAGAAATTCCTTACCTTTCCATAAGAACTAATATGATGCTAACCTGCCCTGAAGAATTGGAGAAAAGACTTAAAAAGATTGGGATTGAAGCACAGCATTTAACTCCTGTTCCGGAAGAATTGTCTTTGAATTCTACATATTTATTAACTGATTGCCCATTAATGAGACAGGGTTTATATACAATCCAGGATCCTGCGTCAATGTTAAGCGTTTATGCATTAAATCCTCAGTCCGGGGATCTAATTTTAGATATATGTTCAGCTCCGGGGACAAAAACAACTCACATAGCGGAATTTACACGGAATAAGTCAACGATATATTCTGTAGAAATTCATCCGGGTAGGATTCGACGCATTCATGAAAATATTCAACGACTTAAATGCAAAGATATTTTTCCTGTTTGTTCAAGTGGGACAGATTTGCCTTTCCCAGACGAGACTTTTGACCGAATTTTATTAGATGCCCCATGTTCTGGATTAGGAACTTTAAGAAGGAATCCTGACATAAAATATAATATTAAACAGGAAGCCTTACCGCGACTATCCAAACTACAGAAATCTATTCTTACCGAAGCCTGTAGAGTATGTAAAAAAGGTGGAATTATTGTATATTCTGTATGTACTTTTACAAAGGATGAAACCTTAAATGTAGTTAATGAATTTATTGAAGAGAAAAAATTAATTCCTATAAATGGACCGGAGTTACTCAATCCGTGGAAAATACAAACAGGACAATATCAGACAATTCCCAAAAACCTCTGGGACGGATTCTTCTTGACGGTGTTTCAAAAGCCATAGTTAACACAGTTCTATTTTTTTTCAATCTTCTTCTGTGGTTAATTCAATGGTCTTTAGCACTACTCGTTTTCGTAGCCGTAATGGCATGTTCTGGTTACTACATCTATACACAGGCACTTAGTGGAGGTAAATATATTGTAGTTCCTAAAATCACAGATATTCCTGTCATGGAGGCATCTAAAAAACTCTTTGAAACAGGGCTTGAATTGGGTCCTTATATCCCTGTTACCCATGATACAATTCCCAAGTATTATGTTATCAGCCAAAAGCCGGAGGCGGGCAAAGTAGTTCGATTAGGGAGGAAAGTTTTCCCTGTAGTAAGTGCCGGCCCCCCAAGTGAAAAAGTTCCTGACTTAAGAGGAAAAACTCTCGAAGAAGCACAAAAAATTATTGAATATAATAGTAGATTTAAATTAGGAAATATCGCTCGTATTAATAGAGAAGAACCACCCGAAACAGTTATATCACAGGACCCACCGCCCGATACTGAGGCTAATCAGGGAACACTCATTAATCTGCTCATAAGTGCAGGAACCCAGACAGAAACAATAATAATGCCCAATATTATTGGGAAAAATATTCAGGAAGTTGAGACATTATTACAACCATATGATGTAAAATTAGTGCCAAATATTATTGATGTAATGGACGCTCCGAATAATATTATTTTGGAACAAGACCCACCTCCGGACACGCCCATTGTTCGTGGACAAATGGTAGTTTATACCATTAAATCTGCTGGAATCTCCCCATTACCTGATGCTCGCTATCAAACAGAAGTAACATATACCATGAATGATGATTGGGCTGTAAAAGATGTCCGTGTTGAACTTATTGACCGCCATGGAAACCGTGAAATTTTATGGCAAAAACCGAGGCTTTATGATACACTTTCACAAATAAGATATGTAAGAGGAACACCATTGAATATAAAAGTTACTTATGTTAGCAAAGCATTTGTGGAAATATTTGTTGATGATATAAAAGTTGCTTCTTTTGAACTGGAGGGAGGAAATCCTCCAAAATTGGTACAACCTTAAAAGACTACCCTAATAACAAATAATTTCTGGGAGTATTCATTAATGAAAAGCAAAGATAGTAATATAAAAATCGCACCGTCTATTTTATCCTGTGATTTTAGTAAGATGGGTCAAGAAATCACGGATTTAATTGAAGCGGGAGCAGACTATATTCATTTTGATGTTATGGACGGACATTTTGTTCCTAACATTACAATCGGTCCTCCAATTATTTCTGCATTACGCAGATATTGTTCTGTACCAATGGATGTACATCTTATGATAGACAATCCTGAAGAATATATTGACTCTTTTGCTGATGCGGGAGCAGATATAATAACAGTTCATGTTGAATCTACCAATCACCCTCACCGATTGATCCAGCATATTAAAGATATCGGTTGTAAAGCGGGAATTGTACTTAACCCTTCTACCTCAGAAAACCGGATTGAGTTTTTAGTTGAAGATGTAGATATGGTCCTTGTTATGACTGTAAATCCAGGGTTTGGAGGACAAAAATTTATACCTGATATGCTTCGTAAAATTAAGGCAATTCGCTCGATGATAGGTGAACGCGATTTAGAAGTAGATGGAGGTATTGATGAAAAAACGGCTTTAGATGTTATCAAGGCAGGTGCTAATGTTTTAGTTGCGGGCTCTTATGTTTTCAATAATTCGTCCTACAAAATAGCTTTAAAGAAGTTAAAAGAAAGTATAAACTTTATTTGACTTTAAACATTTATTAGTGTATATTATATTTAGAGTTTTTAGTGAAAAAAATAAACTAAAAATAAGGGCCGATGTTATGAAAAGACTGTTGGTACTTGCAGTAGCGATTTTAATTACAAATGTTTTTTTAGGATGTCCTTACAATGGCGTAGTAAGCGACGGGGTTGTAATAGTTGATAAACTACCCGGAGTATCTGTTACTTCCGTCTCACCCGGACAGGTTGTTTTGAATTCTCAAGGAGCAGTGCCAATAACAACCGGTGATGTTATTATTGGCCAGTATGGAGATACGGGGTATTTACGTAAGGTTACTGCGGTAGGGCAAAAAGGAACTGAAGTCGTTGCTATTACCGAACCTGCCTCTTTAGAAGACGCCATTCAAGAAGGCATGTTAATGACAAGTGTTAAATTCAATGTAAATGATTATATAAAGGCAGGTGTTCTTCCTAAAGACGCAAAAGCAACTATTATAGATTTTAGTGGAAAAGAAATATATCGCGGCAACGGAATACGCATTACAGTGGATAAAGGTATTTTAGACTGTACCCCTCAAGTTGCTATTGTGGCAGATTATAAAGCATTTCAATTAAGAAAATTTGATTTAACAACAACAGGAACAATTACACTTACATTGGACATTAAAGTTGCGATTGATAATTCTACACCTATTTCTCAAGAATGGGATATCATTCCTCCGATTGTTCATCCATTTGCAGCAAGTATAGGTCCTGTCCCCGTTTATGGTCGTGTTACACTACGCTTCCCATTTGGATTGTTCGGACAAATGACAGGAGATACAAGCATAAAATCAGGGTTTGACATTCAAGACAAATTCACATTAAAGGCTTTATATGATGCAGGTAGCTGGGATGGGTCAAAAGCCGATTTGCTTAATTTTACATTTGATGGACATCCACTTACTTGGAACATAGACATCGGGGGAACAGCACAAGCCTATATCAAAGCCATACTTGAGTTAACCCTTTATGAATCTGCAGAAGCGGAAATTTTTGCAAAACCGTACCTCAAGTCCAATATACATGTGTTTCCATCTCCCGCAAGTATAGAAGTTATTGGGGGTGTGGATGCAGGTGGTTATGCAGGCTTAAGTGTATTAGGCCATAATATTATCGGTAAGAGTTTTTATTGGAACGGTCCCAGCAAATTGTTATACAGAGGAGTTCAGGATTATTCGGACCCATTACCATGGACAAGTGGTTCCATAGATTTGTGGTAGTAAAAATTGAAAAATCTTAGAGTGTGACCTGGACAAACGGCTCAGGTCACATTTTTTTATTATTTAAGAGATTTTTTTATTAATATGTTCCACAAAAAACAATATTTACTTATAATATTTTTAATCTTTTCTTCTAATTTTTTACTGTTTGCACACTCTCAGTACCACTCCTCCGATTTCTTGGAACCCTATTTTGTTATTCAATTACCAGAACTCCTTCGTCTAATTCAGATTTTTAATTATGGTTCTTACCACTGTAATAGTTCATCAGAAGATGGATATGAACTTGGATTAGGTGATACATCCTGTAAACCCCATAGTTCTGATTACAACTCTCAAGATTGGATTATTTCACTACATGAAGTATTAAGATTAATTCAATTTTATAAGTCAGGTTCTTATCATCCGGACTTAACAAATGAAGATGGATTCTGTCCAGGCAATATTAATGAACCTGTTCCGGGAACTGTACGAACTTTTTTAGGGATTCCTTTTGTATGGATTCCGTCAGGGTCTTTTTATATGGGAAGCACAAAGACTCCTTCTGAATTGGTCGAATTGTATGGTGGAAGTTCTTCTCTATATAGTTCAGAATATCCACAACATCAAGTAATTATTTCCAAAGGTTTTTGGATGAGTGAGACAGAGATTACTCAAAAACAATGGAGAGATATAATGGGTAATAACCCTTCTACCAACAAGGGAGATAACTTACCCGTTGAAAATCTTTCATGGAATGACTGTCAGAAATTCATAGAAAAAATTAATAAATTAGGCAATGGAATATTTCGATTACCTACAGAAGCAGAGTGGGAATATGCCTGCAGGGCAGGTTCAACTACCGAATTTTGTTTTGGAGATAGCGAAAAAGAATTGGATAATTATGCCTGGCATTTCTTCAATAGTAATTATCAAACTCATCCTGTAAAACAAAAACAACCGAATACATGGGGTTTGTATGACATGCACGGAAATGTCTGGGAATGGTGTCAGGATTGGTATGATATGGAGTACTACGGAAAATCACCCCTATTTGACCCGACGGGACCAGCAACGGGTAACTATAAGGTACTTCGAGGAGGAACCTGTTTAAGAACACTGGCCCGTTGCAGGTCTGCTTTTCGTTCATGGAATGCCCCTGATTTAACTATGCCTGACCAAGGATTTAGAATATGCAGAATTTCAGATTAATATTTTTTATTTCCATAAAAATTCTTCTATTACATTTACATTTGTCCATCTTTGGAGATACTTACAATACTTCTCCCCTATATTTTGAACCAAATCAAAACCATCTTACCTCTGATATATTATTTTTTTCGAGAGGGGATTCTGTATCAGTCGCTTGTTATAAGGAATCTCTAGTTTTCTATATTCATAATATTCAAAAATATTATAAGGTAGTCTTCTCACGGGGTAAAACAAAGTATATAACAGGTAGCATTCCTCTGCATTCATATTCCTCTTATTTTTTAGGGGGATCAACATTATCTGACAGAATTCCCCACTACAAAGCCGTCCATTATCATGATGTATATCCAGGTATAGATGTTTATTTATATGAAAAGGACAAAAGTTTTAAGTTTGACTTCCTTGTTCATCCCCATTCAGAACCAAGTAATATACAAATTCATTTTGAAATACTTGATGTTACTAATCAAAAATGGGTACCTATTATTCCAGAAATAAATAATAATGTAATTCAAATCATATACAACGATACTAAGTTAGAGTTTCACGCTCCCTGTGCATTCCAATGGACAGGTGGAATAAAAACAAAAATACCTATTCATTTATTTTTTGATAGTGGTATAAAATTTCACATTCCGGAACATTCATATAATCGTGATTCCCCCCTACTCATTGACCCTACTTTATTGGCAGGGACATACATGGGAGGTAACAATACGGATAAAATTATTGATGTAAAAACAGATAGTGCAGGGAACATCTATTTATTAGGTGAAACAAAATCTCCTAATTTTCCAACAAGTAACGGTTCCTTTCAACCAAGTTTTTCAGGTGGAGATATTACGGGAGATGTATTTGTCACAAAATTAAATCCTCTTGCCAATAGTATTATTTTTTCTACATTTCTGGGTGGATCTGCAGATGATAGTCCAACATCAATTGAAATAGATGAACAAAGAAACATATATGTTACAGGAATTACTTCATCCCCCGATTTTCCTATAAGTTCCAATGCCATTCAGGCTACAAAGGTAGGAAATCGTGATGCTTTTATTACAAAAATTCATTCCGATGCTACGGGGCTAATATACAGTTCTTATTTAGGAGGTGGTTCTGATGAAAGCATTATGGGTTTTACATTATTACCCGATCAAAGTATTGTCTTAACAGGTTGGACACAGTCAATAGATTTTCCAATAGAAGGAAGTTCCTACTTAAATCAGACATTTAGCGGAGGAGGATTGGATGGGTTTTTAACAAAACTTAATTCATCATTTCAATTACTATGGAGCGGTTTCATTGGAAAAAGTGGAGTAGATCTTTGTAAAACGATAAAAAATTCTGGGAATAATATCCTCATAGGCGGTTATACATCTTCAACAAACTTTCCGACAACCCAGGGTTCGTACCAGCCCTCTTATAGGGGTGGTAATTATGACTCTTTTATAATGAAATTATCAGGAGACAATGCTTTTTTACAATATTCGACTTTTCTTGGGGGGAATCTTATAGACATTTGCCATTCGTTGACCTGTGATAGTTTCGGAAACATATATATCACCGGAGAAACCTCTTCGAATAATTTCCCAGTGACTATCTCTTCTTTTCAAGTTGGATATGGTGGAGGAGAAAGAGATGTTTTTATAACTAAAATGTCTCCTGAATTAAACCAGATAATATTTAGTTCTTATTTAGGGGGCAGTAAAACAGAATCGGGATTAGGGATTAGTTTGGACACCTCATCTCGCGTATATGTTGTAGGTTATACTTATTCCGGCGATTTCCCTGTTATACCCGGCACATTACAACCATCTTATGGAGGAAATCAAGATGCTTTTTTCGCTTGTTTAAATCCATACGGGACTATGCTACAGTATAGCACTTTCTATGGAGGAAAAGGTGAAGAAAAGGCCAGGGCTCTCCATATTTCCAGTTCAAATGTGATGTATATCGTTGGAGAAACCGCATCTAATTTATTACCTATAACATCGGGAACTATCCAAACAAGTTTTGGAGGTGGAACACTTGATGGTTTCCTTGCATGCATAGATATTTCGACTTCCTCTAATGAAGGAGAAGGACAATTAGAAGGAATCACAGAAGGAACAGCGGAAGGTTCTTATGAAGGAGAAGGGCTAAGAGTATGGTTAATTGCACCTATAGAAAGAACTTTAATGGAAGGAAGTACAACTACTTTTATAGTAGGTATTTCTGGTTATTCGGGAACGGTAAATTATCAATGGCAATTTAAAAGCGTTGTCGGAGAAGAATACATTCCTATTTTACATTCTAATAGTCCCATGTTGACATTAAGAAATATAAAATCGACATCAGCAGGTTTTTATCGTTGTAGAGTGAGTGATTCTTCAGGAACTATATTTTCAGCTCCTTTTAAACTAGCCGTTGTCACAACATCGGAAGGTTCACCCGAAGGTATCACAGAAGGAAATACAGAGGGTATTTCAGAGGGTATCACTGAAGGAATGATGGAAGGACTTTCAGAAGGTACAGAAGAAGGACAGATAGAAGGTATCCCTGAGGGTATTATAGAAGGGACAATAGAGGGGTCTGTTTTAGAAGGAAATATAGAAGGAGCCTATTATCCTTGTGGGTTTGAAATAAATGGAACAGAAACACACAGTCTTTTAAGAGATATGTCTCAAAACTTATACTCTATTTATGTCCCTAATGAAGGTGTTCTACATGACCTTATTGTTAATATCTCTTTAACACATGATGACCTGCACCAGATACTAATTCAATTGGTCTCTCCACGAGGAACAGAAGTATTCCTTATTACTTATCCCTCCCAGGGTGGAACATCATTATTCAATACATACTTTGATGATAAGGCTGAATTAAGCATCGTAGATGGGGTTAGTCCTTTTACAGGAAGTTACAAACCTATTGGATATCTCGGTGTACTGCATGGTGAGGATATGAGAGGTACCTGGATATTACGAATAGTAGATTCACAATCTGGAGGTAGAGGTTATCTCGAATCATGGAAATTAGTATTTAACACCCTTGCCTGTTCTGAAGAAGGGGAGTTTATTGAAGGGGAAGGAGAATCAAAGATTTTTCATTCTGCAGATATAAACAAAAATTATTCCTTTTCACTAATAGAACTATTAAGGGTAATTCAAATATTTAATTATGGTGGTTACCACTGTGATATAAGCGGGGAAGATGGTTATGGACTGGGACCCGGAAACCAAAGTTGCAATCGACATAGTTCGGACTATTCATTACCCTACTGGTCAATTAATTTTCACGAACTGTTAAGATTAATTCAATTATTCAACTCAGGAGGGTATAATACCTGTCAAAATACAGAAGACGGTTTTTGTCCACTTTAATAATTAATCTATATTTCTGAAAAACCAATCTCCATTAAATTTGTAGCAATACGAAATCGTTCTGATGATTTTTCAGCACCCAAAACTACCGCAATAACCCTCAAATTAGAACGCTTTGCTGTTGATACAATACAATGTCCTGCTAATTTCGTATAACCTGTCTTTAGACCATCACAACCTACATAGGAGGAAAGCAAATCGTTGGTATTATTTCTTTCAATATCTTCTTCCAGAATGACAAACTTCTGTTTTGATGTCCATGAAAGTAAAACAGGCAATTTACAACATTCTAAAGCAAGAATTGCAAGGTCTTTTGCTGTTGTTCGATCTCCGTCATCTCCACTTATCATTGGATAACCATTCACCGTTGAATACTCAGTGTCTTTCATTCCTAACTTTTTTGCCATTGAGTTCATATCATCTACACACTTTTTTTCAGACCCCCATAAATATTCAGCCACACCTATTGCTGATGTATTTGATGATATAACAGCAATAGCATCCATTAAATAGCCTAAAGTATATCTTTTATCCTTTGATAGTAAGATATCTGATCTGTTTTTTGGGAATATTGTTTTGCTGAGCAATACATCATCTTCTAATTTTATTTCTCCTTTTTTTATTTTCAACGCAACCAAATACATCAACATTAATTTAACTAAACTTGCGGGCGGGCATATTTTATCCGAATCTTCTTCAAAAAGTACTATTCCATTATTTGCATTAACACATATTTTGTTAATATTCCTCTTTTCAGGCTTTATGGATATATTTTTACGCTTTTTAGATAATGTAGCCGTATATATAAAAGACTGAAAAATAAAACTCCTTCTTCCAATTTTTATCTTATTCTTCTGCATAGTCCCTATTTCACTAATTCATCAAAACTTTTACTTGTTTCTTCACTTCTAATAAACTAATTAACTCATTGAAAAGAAAAGGTTTTTTTAATATTATTGTATTAGAATCTACTCCTTTTATAGTATCAACCAGATCATTGTTGGATAGTAAAAATATTTTTTTTGTCTTTTCACTCACTTCTTTTATTTTCTCAATTTCTTTTTCTTTTAAGTAATCTCCATCTATTACAACATTTGTAGGCAAAAACTTTAACATTGTAGATATTGCACTTTCAATGTTTTCCGTAATTATACATGGGATTCTATAATAATTCATCATTAAACTTATGAATTCTCTCATTATGCTTTCCGGTTCATATATTAAAAGTACATCTTCTATTTCCTTTTCTTTCTTTTCTACATTCAACATTTTATTTAGTGATTCTCCTTTTATCAAAGTGGCCATCACATCCAATAGATAATTTGATGAAAAAGGTTTCTTAATAAAGTAAACATTATCAGGTGAGTTCTTCAGATATGATTGAGATATATTGATACCTTCATCAACAATCAGCAATATAGGAGTATTGTCTGACAGATGCTGTTCTTCAATAATATTTACCAAAGAAAGTATATTTTCAAACTCTTTCTCATAGGTATTACTTATAATAATTTCTGGCTCAATTTCACCTATGATTCGAATTGATTCATAGATATTCTTTGACCACCAAATATTCTTTTTATTTTCTTGTAATATCATTTTTAAAACATCAAATAAAATAGTTTCATTATCTATTACCAATATTTTCCCACTACCACTTTGTCTTTTTATTTTCTCTTTTTTACCATCATAAAAAACACAATTAGGCAAACTAACTATAAATTTACTCCCTTCTCCGAGAACACTTTCCACTTCAATTTTTCCATTATGAGATTCAACAATACCTTTAGCAATTGCTAAACCAATCCCTGTCCCCTCATATTTCCTTGTAGGAGAACTGTCAACCTGAAAAAACTTCTCAAATATTTTTTCTTTGTATTCAGATGGAATTCCTATCCCAGTATCTGAAATCGTTATTTTTAATGACCCTTTTTCATCGACAAATACAGTTGTTTCTATCTTCCCTCCAGTATTTGTAAATTTAACTGCGTTATTTAATAATATACCCAATACCTGACTAATTTTATCTCTATCAGCCCACGCATATATTTCCTCATTTTGATAATTTTCAACAAGTTTCAATTGTTTTGCAATAATTTTAGGATTATTAAATGATATATTCTCTTTTAGAACTTCTTTGACAGAAAACATTTTCTTTTTTATTTGCATCCCCTTAATTTCAATCCGACTAAATTCTATCATTTCATTTACCATACGAAGGAGCCTTTCAACATTTCTTAGCATAACCTCCATTGCATTCTTTTGTTGTTCCGTTAAAGGTCCTAATGTAGTGGATAATATCATTTCTATGTACCCCTGTATTGTACTTATAGGAGTTCTTAACTCATGGCTTACATTAGATAAAAACGCATCTTTGTTTCTTCCATACTGTCTTAATTCTTCGTTAAGTTTTTCCAGCTGGAATGTTCTTTCTTCCAACTCATTTTGCATCCTCTTCTGCTCTGATAAATCAGAAATAACAAGTGAATATCGTATCTCTTCTTTACGTTCGTTTGGAATAACTGCAACAGAAACAATTGTGGGGACTTCTTTTCCACCTGGTTTTATAAATGTTATTTCTCTTCGTTTCCCAGCCTCATACATTTCAAATAGCGAAAGTAACCTTATAAGGTCTGTACCTTCTAAATACTCAAATATGTAATGATCTATTATTTGTTCCATATCTCTATCTATCATTTTACAAAAGCACTCATTGGCCATCACTATCTTTTGTTGTATATCTAATAATAAGAATCCTTCATTCATAGTCATAATCAACTTTTTTAAATTCTCTTCAGAATCTTTCAATCTTTTTGTTTGTTCGGTAACTTTTTTTTCCAATTCTTCCGCATATCTTTGAACCTTCGCCGACAATATTTTAATTTCCGTAATATCTTTGATTGTTGCAAGAGTTGCTTTATGCTTCCCTTTTTTGTCAAAAATAGGTGTCCCATGAACCCAAAAATATTTTTTCTGATTGTTCACATCCATCTCTATTTCATATTCTCCACTAATTCCATAACTTCGTGTTATCCAATTTTGTTCTACAGAACTTATGTTATACTGACGCACCATTTCTGCAACTGTTGAACCAATTATCTCTTTCCTTGTAATTGCTATAAATCTACAGAATTGATCGTTAGCATCGACAATTATTCCATCAGGGTTACTTAGAACATATCCTTCCGAAATATGCTCTGCAAGGGTTTTAAAGCGTTCTGCCAATTCATCAACATTTTCTTCACGACGGATAAGAATAATGACAAACGATAATATTCCTAAAAGAAAACTACTCAATCCGATAAATTCTGATAATCTGCGAATCTCTTCAGGTAAGTTATCATACCAATACGGATTAACTGTGGTCTTTGATATTAACCAAATACCCGCAGTAAACAAAAGCACAATTCCCCCGATAAGAATATATCGTTCTATCCCTAAAAAATGATATCTACTCAACATGGTAATAGCAATAAACGAAGGTAATGCAATTGAAAACAAGGCAGTAGTGAATTTTATATTTGTTGAACTTATTATTTCCTGAGAAATAAACAACCCCCCAAAACCAAAAATAAAGGGAATCAATAAAGAAATGATTTTTTCCGGATGTTTGCTTAACTTTAAATCTTTTCTCATTTCTTTTCCTTTATCCCCTTATCTTTTCTTTAATTTGATTCTTTACAATTTTATCACATCTTTCATTTTGTGGATGTTTACTATGTCCTTTTACCCATTCCCATGAGACCTCATGTTTTTTTACCAATTCAAGCAATTTACTCCATAAATCAATATTTTTGACAGAACCTGAAGTTGTTTTCCACCCGTTCTTAACCCAATTATCCAACCATTCTGACATTCCTCTTTTTAAGTACTCCGAATCAGTATATATCACAACTTTACACTTTTTCTTAAGTGCCTTTAATCCTTCTATAGCCGCTTTTAATTCCATACGATTATTGGTTGTATTTTCTTCAAAACCACTTAACACTTTTTCTTTATCTTTATAAATTAATATAACGGCCCATGCACCTTTCCCCGGATTAGGAATACATCCTCCATCTGTATAAATTTTTACAAAAGGAACTTCCCGCATATTTTCTTTTTCCAGCATACTATTCCCCTTTTACTTCCCTTATCCAATTATCCTTTTTATGCCTTTTAGCCAAATCCACTGGTGTCAGTCCTTCTCTATTTTTATCTTCCAGTGATAGTCCCAACGACTTTAAGTATTTACCTATTTTGTCTGTTCCAAATACTGCTGATGTATGCAAAAGAGAATCTCCAAAATTATCTTTTACATTTATATCTGCGCCACGACTAACCAACCAACGAGCAGGTCCATTTAAATCCCACATAGCACACACATGCAAAGGTGTCATTCCTGTTATGTCTTTCTCTTCGAGTCTTGCCCCATAGAGATATAATAATTCTAATACATTTTTATTTCCACTACAAACAGCATAATGCATCATTGTTTTATCTAAACGATCTTTTTCATTTACAATCTTTGGATTCTTTAGTAGATTTCTCTCTAAATTAAGGGTATCTCCTTTTAATGCGAGGTCAAAATATGAAGTATTGCAACCTACTACTATCAGTGGAAACAAATATATGAGAAACTTCATTTTATTATATAATTTTTGTAGCATTTTTATGTTTTATGTGTTAATCCTAATTTTATATATATTAATATATTATAATATTATAATTAATCATCCATCATAAGGAATAACCCATGCCTAAAAGGCATCCCGCAGTTTGTGGACAATTCTACCCCAGTAATCCCTCAACTCTTTTAGCACAAGTCAGTCTCTATATAGAACAATCCTGTGTTAGCCCTTCTCCCAACCGTGTGTTGTCTATAATTTCACCTCATGCCGGGTATGTGTACTCGGGACTAAGTGCAGGATTTGCTTTTTCGAGAATTCGAGGACAGCAAATAGACCGCGTTATATTAGTAGGTAGGTCTCATCGCTACTCCTTTGATGGTTTGGCATTATGTGAATATGACTCTTTTTTAACTCCTGTTGGGGAATTTCCTGTTGATATTGACTTTTATAACACAATCACAAAGGAATTTCCTTGTTGTATAAACAATTCTCACCTTTATGAACATTGTCTCGAAGTAATGTTACCTTTTCTATTTGTTAGCAACGGGACACTTCCTATCGTACCAATATTACTTGGTAAAGAACCTTCACAAGAGTATTTTGAGTATGGGAAAAAACTTGCAAAAATCTCGCAAAAAAGGGATTTGTTAATCGCTTCAACAGACCTCTCTCACTATTTACCGGAGGAAGAAGCTAATAAAATAGATACCAATACCATTCAGGCTATTTTAGAAAAGGATATAAATAAAATTATTCAAGGAATCAAAAATGAAACTTGTTCAATGTGTGGAGCAAGTGCGGTTATCTTTGCAATGGGATTTTCCTCCTATTTTGGGGATTACAATACCCATTTATTAAATTACACAACAAGCGGTAAAACATCAGGTGATTATAGCTCTGTTGTTGGTTATGCATCTATAAGTTTTGAATTAAAAGATACAAGTTTGTAAAATAGAACGACTCTTTTTAAGACAGTAGGTCATAATCAGGAATTTTCAAATGGCAGGTATTCGTATACAAGATATTTGTAATATATTAGAAGAATGGGCTCCGATAGGATTAGCATACCCTGAGGACTCAGTAGGGCTTATATTGGGCTCAAAAGATTGGAATACAAATAAAGCAATTGTCTGTTTAACCATCACAAATAGTATTGTAGACTTAGCAATACAAAAAGAAGTTAAATTGATTATTTCTCACCATCCATTGATTTACCAACCACTTAACAAAATAATTCACACAAACCCTTATCAAAAAAGAATAGCCCAATTAATCTCTCATGAGATCGCATGCTATACATTTCATACAAATTTAGATGTAGCAGAAAAAGGTTTGAACTTCTTACTAGCAAAGAAGTTGAATCTTTCAAATATCTCCGGTTTACTACCTGTCACCCATTCAAAACTATTCAAATTAGTAACATTTGTTCCTAAAAACTATCTTGAAAAGGTTAGAAATGCATTATGTGACTGTGGCGGAGGTATTATTGGGGAATATGCATACTGTTCATTCAGTACATCGGGTATAGGGACTTTCTTACCTTCAGACAAAGCAACTCCCTTCCTCGGCAAAATAGGTAAAATTAATGAAGAGAAAGAAGAACGTCTTGAGGTCATTGTTCCTTCAGAAATTATAGGAAATGTTATTGAAGCCCTCTTAGATTCTCACCCGTATGAAGAAGTCGCTTACGATATTTATCCTCTACACAACCAAAACCAAAAGGTTTCATTAGGAGCAAGAGGAGTTTTAGATAATTCAATCACATTTGAAGATTTCTTCAACTTTGTAAAAAAACAGTTAAATATTTCTACTATAAGAATAGTTGGAAATCCTACCCGAAAGGTTAAAAATATTGCTGTAATTGGAGGTAGCGGTGGTGGAGAAATTGGGAATATTCCAAATAGTATTGATGTCCTAATTACAGGAGATGTCAAATACCATCAGGCATTAGAAGCAGAAGACCGTGGTTTATCAATAATCGACGCCGGACATTTTGGATCAGAATATCACATCGTCGAAGGTATATCTAATTATCTATCGGGGAAATTACCTCTTCTCGAAATAATTATTCCTGAAGAGAAAGAACCATTTTTTTATATATAAGGGGGGATATAAATGCGGGTACTATATTTAACATCTGAGTTGACACCTTTAATATCTACTGGAGGATTAGCAGAAGTATCCTATGCCTTGCCTAAATCTCTAAAAAAAATGGGTGTAGATATTCGGATAGGTTTGCCTAAATATAAGCATATAAGGGTTTTGGATAAATGTTCTCCATTGACACCCTGCCTTTTTGACAGTTCAAAAAATTCATTTCAATCCATGCTTTGGGAAACTATGGTCCCACAAACAGATATTCCACTATACTTAATCGAACATGATGAACTTTTTGGAAGAGACTTCGTTTATGGCTCCGGTGATTGGGAATATAAGGACAATCCTCGTAGGTTTTCATTCTTCTGTAATTCCATACTTGATGCAATCGAGCAGATTCAATGGAAACCCGATATTATCCATTGTAATGACTGGGCAACCTCTGCTATACTTCCTTTTCTTCTAATCCGCATGGAACATAATCCTTTTTGGCACAATACAAATACGCTTCTAACAATACACAACCTTGCTTTTCAAGGTAGATATCCTGGAAATCGATATATATCTACAGGATTACCTGTCGATTTCTTTAATTCTAATTGTTTTGAATATCATGGGGATATGAATTTACTCAAAGGTGGAATTCTCCTTGCAGACAAAATCAATACTGTTAGCCCTACCTATGCCATAGAGATTCAAACTCTGGAATATGGTTTCGGATTGGACAATGTATTACGATTTCGTTCTAATGACCTTTCGGGTATTCTGAATGGTGTAGATTACTCAATATGGAGCCCAGAAGCAGATAAGTACATTGAAGTTAATTATAACCAGAATTCTTTAAAGAATAAGGATATATGTAAGTCATCTCTTTTAAAAAAAGTTAATTTAACTGATCAAAATGTTCCTCTTATAGGTATCACCAGCCGTCTTTACTGGCAGAAAGGAATTGATATACTAATACAATCCTTACCGGAATTACTTCAACTTGATGTACAAATGATTATTCTTGGTTCGGGGGACCCTAAATATGAATCTCAATTAAGAGATATTTCTTCCTGTTTTCCGGAAAAGATAAAAACTATTATCAGTTATGATACGGAATTGTCTCATCAAATTATCGCAGGAAGTGATTTTATTCTTATGCCTTCACGATATGAGCCCTGTGGACTTACACAATTATATGCATTTGCCTATGGAACCATTCCTATTGCCCGAAAAATAGGAGGATTAGCAGATTCAATTATTAATATAACCCCAGTAAATATACGGAAACAATGTGCCACAGGGATAACTTTCAGGGCACTTACACCTAAAAGTATTATTAGATCTGTAAAAAATGCTATTGAGTTATACCATAATAAAGACACATTTATTGATATTAGAATTAATTGTATGAAACAAGATTTTTCATGGGAAAAACAAGCAAAACTATATATTAATCTGTATGATAGCCTATTTCAATAATAATTTTATGAAACCCCTTACTTTATTTACCTCTTCACCAGAACAAACAGAGGAATTAGGACACTTATTTGGAAAATGTTTAAAACCCAATTCTAAAGTAGCACTTATTGGGGATCTGGCCACCGGCAAAACTTGTTTCGTTAAGGGAGTTGTAAAAGAACTTTGTGGAAATTGTTGGGTACACAGCCCCACCTTTACTATCATCAACCAATATGGTATTCCTCCGAAAGTATTACATCTCGATTGTTACCGCATTCAAGATGAAAGAGAAGTTATTGATATAGGCTCTGAAGAATGGTTAAGTGATAATTCAATTTGTTTAATAGAGTGGGCTGACAGAATTAAAAATCTTATTCCCTCTGATGCAATTATTATATATTTTTATCATACTGAAAATGATAAACGAAAAATAGAAATATGTAACGCTGATTTAACATTTCTAAATGATTTATCTCTTAAATTACCTCGTTACTTTTATGAAGTACAATAATTTATCTCTTACTTTTTATTTATTGAGTGGTTCAACCGAAAGTTTTACAGGGATAGATGCACCAGAGGAAACAATTATCTCAATCGCCTGTTCCATAGTAAGAGGACACTTGTAAATTTTCTCTGCAGGGTAAAATTGTAATATTCCAACACTGATATTAGGGGTAGTAGGTATAAACACCCTATAATATATTTGTCCGTCGGGAAGTTTTATTTTTCCCAATAATAATCCCATGGTATAAATATTATTATGAGGGAAGGGAATAATAACGATAGAACGAGTATGATTTGATGAAAATTGTTCTATGAAACT
>CAKZKR010000055.1 GCA_937124615.1 uncultured bacterium | reverse complement strand
CATATACAGCATCATCTGCATTAAGAGAAACATTCATAGAAATAAAATCAAGATAGGGAATTGTCCGTTCACGGTCTGGTGTAAACTTTGTTTCATCCAGTTCAAAAACCTTTGACGGAAAGGTAATCGAAAGAGGGCGATTTGGAAAAAACGATTTAAGTTTCTCAATTTCTCCCTTCAATAAATTTGAAATCATTTCACGATGAAAATTTTGCCAGTCATATTGATAGGCTCGACGGTTTTGATAACTCCAATGCGGTGCAAGTTCATCCCAAATGGTAATTTCATCATAATCTGCAAGGTGTGCATGCCAGATTTGATTCAATGTTTGACGGTCAGGATAATTGACTTTTACCCATTCAATAAATGACCGACGCACCAAATCTCCATCAAATTTAAACTTAGGTTCCGTTAACAAACTTATCCCAAGGAAAAGTGGATTATCTCCGCAATAATTAAAAATTTTCTTATAACCATTTTCAATCAAATCCCATATAGGTCTCTGGGATAAATTAATAAACCCATCTTTCTGTATTTCCGTATCCTTTTCATATAACCACAAAGGAACTTTTTCCTGAATTAATTGGACCAAAACATAAACATTATGCTGGAACAAATAATCCAACACCTCTGTTATCCCCGAACTTAGTGGTTCTTCTATCGCCTCTGTCGGAAACAACTTATCCAATGCCAATGGAAAAACCACCAGAGGAATGGAATAGTCTGTAACCTCCTTAATAGTCTCTAATGTAGGCTCATTCAAATAAACCCCAACCACATTTATCGGTTTTTCTCCGGAGAACACCCCTTCATGCGTAATTAATAAAGACAAATCTCCCACATTTTTTTTGGTTTCTTCTGTTTTCTTTGAAAGGGAATCTTTTATTTCTGATATTTGCTCTTGTAATATGTTTAATGTATCCGATAAATCCTCCCAGTGTTTGTTATTAAATTCATCCCGGGCTTGTAAAAATAAATTCCGCAATAAATTAACTTCAATTTTATTATCATAGTGGCCTTCAATCAACGATATGACATTATCAACTTCTCCTGCTAATAAACCTAACTGCTCTTCCAGTCCTTTCGTGGAAATTTTCTCCATTTTAAACTCAACAATAGCGGGCTTTTCTTCTTTTGTATATTTCACCTGAATATTCCCCAAATAAATACCATCTTTCAACTTCTGTAAGGGCAATAAAAATAGAATGCGATTATAACCCTTTGCCAAAGAAACCGTTTGTATAGTATTAATAGGTGCTTTATCCCCTGTATCCCTGCTTTCAGAAATATCCAGAGAAGCAACGACATAAGTATAACTATGTTTGGCGTCTATTTCACATATTAAAGGAATGAATCGTTCCCCTTCTTTCTCTATCAAATCTCCAAAAGATATGTCCAATGATACATTTTTTCCAGCTAAGACAGTTTTATCCAATAAGCGAAATGCCGAATACTCATTTTCAGTTTCATCACCAAATGATTTACAGGGTAAAATATAAAAAATAAGAGAGAAAAATATAGCAATAACAAAAAGCCGAAAAAATTTGAAATCCATACCTTATCCTTTTTTACATTAAAAATTTAACACCATTCTAATATAAATAACTACCATTAAACGAATGAACTATATTGATATTATACAAACTTAACAATTCTAACCTGGAATATATAAATATTATACGAAGATAAAAATAAAAACCTAAATATCAAAACCTCTCCTGTTTAATTTAATGCATCCATAAGTTAGTAAAAAAATCTACAACCACGAATCTTTTCCAACTACTTAATCCAAAAACTCTTAAGAAAATAAATCTGGTATATTCTCATAATTCATATATAGGTGAAATAGTATATATTTATTTGAATAATGAATATACAATATATATACTATAAATATATACATACTCAATATATTGCGTTTTTATAAAAAAATTTTAAAAAATATTCAAAAGAAATGAAACTTTTTATATAGGTAAAAAGATTAAATAAGTATAGATTTTATAATTCTAAAAATAAAAACCTTAACTCGAAATCAGAACTTGCACATAAGGAAAGGAGAATAATATGCGAGTAAGCACAGTCCTAATAATAAGTCTCGCCCTTCTGTGCAGTAATCTATGGGCATTAGCCGATCCTTTATCTCTGGCCCCTGATAAAGTAGATGAACAAAAAATCTTCTGGGGAACGGCTTCGAAATTTAACAAACCCGGTCTGGTCAAATTTGAGCAAATAATTCAGGCTACCCCTGAATTTATTGGGATTAAGGAAAGAAAAATAGAGGCTGGCACCGCTAAATACTGGATAATGCTCAGCAAAGCCAGTGAACGGGCTGTAAAAACAATCCAGGAAGTTGCTCAAGAAAGTCAATTTGACCTTGTCGCAGAATTCAATTATTGGCAAAATACGGGCGAGCAAATCCCGGCAGAGGATATTACATCAAAAGTTTTAGAACGATTAGCAAAAAGATAGTATCTCAAATTTACAATTTAAATAGTAAATTTCATTTCTTTATAGTGCTCAGTAACAAATAAAAAGAAAAGGTAATTCATGATATATGTTCACAGAGTAACAATAGGTATAGCTCTTATTTTATATCTTAGCAGTTGTCAGAATAGCACCTTTAAAGAACATGACAAAAATTCTCTGGACTTAAGTCATAGAAATCTTTACAGTACAAATACCACTTTTTCTGAAATAAAATTGGCCCAGCAACTCATTGAAAAAGGACAATTCTCTCAAGCATTACCGAGGTTATTATCTGTTGTGGAAAGTGGTGAAAAAGACAGTACAGCCTATTACTATTTAGGAGTTGTATACCAGGAATTAGGAAGTCCTCAAAATGCTTTGACCTATTACCTCAAATATTTACGATCCACACCCCAAGGTATTTATGCAGAACATTCTCGTAAGCAGATAAGTGAAATAATAGGTTCACCCCTAAACCAAATTGAGAAAGTAGACACTATAGAGAACCAAATCCGTTTACTTGAACAAAAATTGCAAAAAGAACCTCAAAACATAGAAACTATGTTACAGTTAGCCAATTGGTACTGGATTAATCAAAATTTTTCTAAAGCAGGGACTCTCTATAAAACAATTATTTCATTAGACACGAATTACTGGTCACATCCAGTCATATCCAGCAGACTTGAAAAAGGGGTTAATAGTGATATTATTGTACTAACCCCTGAAGAAGCACTAAAACGCGAAGCGGAAAAAAATCCTATTGTTTTCTTCAATGTAACATCTTTCCGAAGTGGTCGCTCTTTAGGATGGTCCAGTGATTTAAAACATCATATTTACAATGTATCCGGGCAAGTTCGAAACCGTAGTTCAAGAACACTAAGAAATGTAACCGTCCAATTAACCATCTATGGTTTTAGTGGAATGGTGTATGATACAAAAACAATTTCTCTTGGGAATTTAAGTGCAGGACAAATTAAACCGTTTAGTGCACAATTTGTAAACTTCGATAACATAGAAAATGTAGACCATTATGATTACATGGCTTATTACGATGAATAATAATAAAAGAAAATATTATATTAGAAATGGCTTTCCCACTATACCTATAAGATTTCTGTCTATCCCTGTAATTTATTTTTTATCTCTATCTTTCTCGTCTTTAGCACAACAACCAACACCCCAACAGGTAAATGTATCTGTAAAAATCATCGAGTTTCAGACACATATTGGCAGTGAAACAGGATTATCCGGCTATTTTCGCCAGAAGACAGACCCTCGTCCCTATGGGAGAGTTTCCTCAGGAAATCCTGCTATAACCACAGGAGACCTAACATTCCCTACTACACAAAGTGCTACCATCACAGTTTTTTTAGATAGAATGACAAGCAAATGGGGTGATTTTGAAGCAGTACTTCAGGCATTAGTAAGTCAAAACCGAGCATTTATCCTATCTCGTCCCAAAGCATTGGTACCCGTTGGTGCAGCCGCACCTACCGTAATACAAACTGTTCAGGAAATACCCTATGAGAACACAATTGTTGTTGGTGTAGTTACTCAACAAGTCACAGAATTTAAACCTACAGGCGTCAATCTAAGTGTTCAAGCAAACGAAGTAGTCGATGATGACGGTGACCCACGAACAACAGAGGATATTTATATTAAACTAACGATTACCGCTGCTATAACAGAAGAAGGTCAGAGACTTAATGTGGCTATTGCAGGTAATAGCGCAAACACAATTAGCGTCCCTGAATTTATCTCTCGGAGTATAACAACCACAATTTGGGTTCGTCATGGACAGGTATTGATTTTAGGAGGGCTATATCGTAATACCCGAACAAGAACTTCCTCATCTGTCCCGTGGCTCATTCAAGGAGAAGAATTAGCCAACGGGTTAATCCAGAGAGTAACACCTTTCAAAGCACCTGAAGTTCCCCTAACTCAAGGTTTAGGAAATAGAAAAAAGGATGAAGGGAGAAGAGAACTCGTTTTCTTATTAAAAGCAGAGTTATGGAGACCTTCTTATACAGTAGCAGACCAATATGGTTTTACATCTGAGGAAGAAAAGAAATCTACGAAAATCTCACCAACTGAAATTATCACAAATGTATTAGGCGGATTGACAGAAATACCCGAAGGTATAGCAGAAGGAATAACAGGTGTTCAGATTAAAAAAGAAGAAAACGGAATAAGTTCTGATTTGGATGAAGGGAAAACAAAAAAATGAAGATTAGAAACTTCATACATCCCATACGGATAGCCTATATATCAACAATTCTTCTATTTTTTACAATTAATTTGCTTGCACAAGACGCCCAACAACCGCCACCACCTCCTCCTACTGAACAACAACCAGCACCTCCTCCAACTCCACCTTCTCCCGTGGATATAAGACAAGTGCAGGTTCAGGTATGGATAAGTGAAACTAATGAAAATGGACTAAGAAGATTAGGAACAAACTTAAATTTCGTCCGTTTTTACAGAGAAAGAGAAAACGAACACCTCAAAATACCACAGATAACCACAAACACAACGGACTTTTCTCAGGATTTTTCTTCTATCACTTTACCGGCACCTTCTCCCAATCCTCCTCAGCCACCTTATTCAGTGCCTTATCAAAATCCTGATTTTAGCAAAAAACCTATTCGCAGGGATGAAAGCCCTTCCGTAGCCGGAATACAATCTCCCCAGGGGGGGGGTCTAACTTTTAGCATACTTACATGGGACTATGGAACACTCGATGGAGTTTTCCGGGCTCTGGAAACTAAATCGGATGTGGACTTAATCTCAAAACCTGAAATTTTGGTCATCAACGGGACACCCGCAACAATAAAGGCCGGGGGACAGATTCCTTATCAGTCTGTAACTAAAAGTTCCTCTATACCGAATTTAAGCGTTGCATGGCGGGATATAGGAGTAAACTTGGAGTTAGTCCCAACCATACTACCTAATAGCATGATACAATTGGAAATCAAACAACTGGATGTAACAGATATTAGTCGAATTGACCGACTTCGAGGAATTGACCTACCTGTATTCTCAAAGCGTTCTCAAACAGGCTTTGTAATCGTTCCTAATGGACAAACATTAGTTATTGGTGGTCTTTCCAGTAGAAATATACGAAAGTCTGAAAACCGTGTTCCAGGCATTGGTAAACTACCCCTTTTAGGGATTCCTTTCCGCTCACGAAGAGCCCAATCAGACATTACCCATCTTCTCATATTCGTCCAACCTACAGTTGTCGACCTCCGAACCATGTCAGAGGAAGGGTCAAGTGCAATTCGGTTCTGGGAAAAACGGGGGGATAAATGGCAGAATAAAGACCGTATTGAAGAAGAAATCAAAGCCATGCAGGACGATTTGTAATCCCCAGTCTGAAAGTATAAAGCCCATTCTGATAATATGTATATTTAGCATAGATCTTTTCTATAAAAAAATTCGTTAAAATTACAAATGAATAACATGATAACATCATTTAAAGAACTATTAAAAAAACCTATACTTCATAGTGTCCTTACAGGCGTTATACTGTTTCTATGCTTTCCGAATGTACATCTCTATTTCCTGATTTGGATTGCTTTTGTACCATTATTCATTACTATCATTTCCGAACAAAATTCATCAAAGACCTATCTATACTTTTTTATAAGTTCATGGGTTTTTCATTCGCTTACACTGAACTGGCTCATAACAAACATGTTTTGGGTTGGAGGACCTGCTTTTATCGGGTATCAATGTCTTTCCGCAGGACTTTCTATTTTTTGGATGATTTTTGGTTATTGTTTTTATAAATATGGAAAACAAATACCTACTATTATAAAAGTCTATGTTTTCGGAATGCTTTGGGTAGGAATAGAATGGATACAGGGGCATGCCCTAACAGGTTTCGGCTGGTGTAATTTAGGGTACAGCCAGGGTCCAAACTTATATTTTTCCCAATTAGTTTCAATAGGTAGTGTCCCCTTTCTCTCATTTTTTATTATAACATCAAATATGTTCATTGCTTATTCGATAATTGATAGACAAAAGAAATGGAAGTATTTATCCCACGCAATAATCATCATTCTTTTGCCACATCTTATAGGTTTCCTCTTACTGTCAAACATAAAGAACCAAAAAAATAAAAATATTCAAGTAGCAACCGTTCAACCTTGCTTTCCTCAAGAAATGAAATTTGACCCTATATGGTATGAAGATATGGTGCGATGGTGTGTTCAGTATTCAAACAACTTAATTGAAAACAAAAATATCGATGTCCTATTTTGGCCTGAAGCATTAATCATGTCCGACTACAAATCTCCAGACATATTACACATTATTCAAAATTTTATCCGTGAAAAATCTCTTCACCTTATCACAGGGACAACAAGAACAGATACAGAAGGAAATGATTATAACTCATGTATCTGGATAAACCCCGAAGGTAAAATCATAGACTTTTATGACAAAGTCCACTTAGCCCCATTTGGGGAATATTTACCTTTATCTCAGTTTCTCCCTTTTTTACGAAGTATTCTTCCTTATGATGTAAGTGCTGGAAAAGAACAAAAGGTATTTAGAATAAACAATCAATTAGTTGTGGGACCACTTATTTGTTTTGAGGTGCTTTTTCCAAAGATGTCTCATAACTTAAGAAAAGAAGGAGCTAATCTATTAGCCGTTCTTACAAACCTCTCCTGGTTTGGTGCCACAAATGCACTCTCCCAGGAATTGGAAATATGCAGAATGCGGGCGATTGAGACCCGACTTCCAATAATCCATTGCACCAATACAGGCATATCGGGATTATTTACACCTTCAGGAGACTTTTTTCCTGCAAATATAATAATAGGAAGGAATCAAACTTTTATGTACGAACCTTTGTTAAGCAATCCGGAAATTGGTATTCGGGTACGTTCTGGAGGAATTTATGATATTCCCGAACCATCAAACTTTATACTCCCTTTTAATCCGGAAATTATTTCATTGTTTTTAGGAATTATAGGTCTTCTTTCCCTTATTTTATTCTCTCTAAAGGCAAAGATAATAAGAAAAAATACCTATGAATCCTGAACCATCTGAAAAAATATCAATATCCCGCTGGAAATATGCCTTGATTTTTGCAGGTGGAACCATGTTAAGCAGGGTATTGGGGCTTGTTAGAGATATATTAATAGGTTGGTTTGTTCCTGATTTTTCAAGAGATACCTTTCTTTTCGCTTTTCGATTACCCAACACATTAAGGGATTTGTTAGGTGAAGGTGCGGTAAATGCTTCTTTTGTTCCTGTTCTCTCTGAATGCGAAGAAACTCAGGGAAAAAACGCTATGAGGCAGATGGTTCAGTCCCTTTTTTCTATTATGTTTTTCATTTTAGCCATAGTATCCCTTATAGGTGTTTTGCTCATGCCCTATGTCCCACAACTAATAAGTTCTTTAACCACATTTACACAAGAAATCCCAAAATCAGAAGAACAACTCCAATTAACAGTCCGTGTTTTACAATGGACTTTTCCCTATCTCTTCTGGATAGGAATCGCCGTTTTCATGATGGCTCCCCTCTTTGTTTTGGGAGATTATAAAACCCCAGGAATGACCCCCGCACTGCTTAATCTATCTTTGATTTTTTCTATTTTTATCCCTTATCTCTTTCCAATAAATATTATATGGGCTCTCGTTATAGGTCTATGGTTAGGCGGTATCCTTCAGGCAAGTGTTCTATATTTCGAGACAAGAAAACAATTGGGAGTTTTAAACTTTACCAAAGATTGGAACCAACATGGAGTAAAAAAAGCCTTCATTCTTTTGATTCCCGTTATTTTTGGACAGGCTGCAGGGGAGGTCAATAAATTAGTCGATAGTTTCTTCTCCTATTCTCTATCCGAAGGGACTGTATCCGCACTTTTTTATGCAAATCGACTTATACAATTACCTTTATCAATTTTTGGAACTGCCGTTTCAGTATCTATTCTTCCAGAACTTTCTCGTTATTTTGCTAATAAAGAAACTCACAAGGTTCGACATGCGTTGCAGGAAGGTTTATTACAGACATTGTTCATGATATTACCTGCTATGGTTCTCCTAATGCTTCTAGGTAAACCTATCGTCCAGTTACTTTTTGAAAGGGGTCATTTTAGTGAAGAATTAACAAAAAAAACAGCAAATGCTATCTTCATCTATTCCATCGGAGTAATTGGTTTTTCAGGAGTAAAAGTGCTTACTCAAGGGTTTTATGCCATGAACAATACAACAATCCCTGTTATCACATCATCGCTAAGTATGATTTTAAATATAGTATTAAATTTTCTTCTAGTAAGACCTTTCGACTATTTTGGACTGGTCATAGCTACAACAGTATCTTTCTGGACAAATTTCCTTATCTTGCTCATAATCATAGGCTTTAAGATTGGAAATATTGCAGACAAAAAGTATTTATTGAATATATTGAAATACGGGTTTTCAATTTTAATTGTAATCTGTATGTTCTTTTTGGTAGACTATCTTTTTGATACAGAAAATATGGACAGGGTGATACCACTAAGTCTATATATTACCTTCACAGGGTTGGTTTGTTCTTTAGCGTACCTCACTATTGCATGGATTGTAAAAATTAAAGAATTAGAACAAATATTATCTATAATAAACAAAAAATTAAAATATAAAACTAATCCTTAATAATATTCTTTATGGTAATAATTTTTATTGAAAGGGAAGAATTATGACAGAAACATGTAAATTGATACTTAGAGGTAAAGAATATGAACTCCCTGTATTTGAAGGGACTGAAAAAGAAATCGGCATAGATATACGTAAATTAAGGGATACTACAGGAGCATTAACTTACGACCCCGGTTATGGAAACACAGGTTCTTGCAAAAGTGGTATTACTTATATTGATGGTGAGAACGGAATATTAAGGTATCGGGGTTATCCTATTGAAAGTTTAGCAGGGAAATTCCCTTTTTCTCAGATTGCCTACCTACTGATTTATGGGGATTTACCTACTCCTGAACAGGCGAAAGAATGGAGAAGGCAGCTTACACTAAATAGTTTTATACACCAAAGTATGGTCAACTTTTTCTCCTTCTTTCCACTCGATGCACACCCCATGAGTATCTTAAGTTCCATGATTGCAGGAATGCCGTCATTTTACCCAAATTATGAAAAAGAAGACATAAATAATATTATTGTTCGCATTATTGGACAAGCAAAAACAATCGCCGCATTTTCATACAAAAAATCCATAGGCGAACCTTATATATATCCCAAAACAGACCATTCTTATTGTTCCAACTTTCTTCGTATGATGTTCGCCTCACCTGCAGAAGAATATATCGTACCCAAGGTTTTTGAAAAAGCCCTCGATTTACTACTCATTTTACATGTTGACCATGAACAAAATTGTAGTACTTCCACAGTTCGTATGGTAGGCAGTTCTATGGCAAATCTTTATGTTAGTATTTCCGCAGGGATAAGTGCTTTATGGGGACGCTTACATGGAGGGGCTAATGAAGCGGTACTAAACATGTTAAATATGATTTATAAAGACGGGGCTAATTACAAAAAATATGTCGATTTGGCAAAGAAAAAAGATTCGGATTTCCGCCTTATGGGATTTGGGCATCGTGTGTATAAAAATTATGACCCAAGAGCAAAATTATTAAAAGGTGCCGTAGACGCTATTTTTTCAGAAATAGGAATAAATGACCCCCTATTAGAAATTGCTAAAAATCTCGAGGAGGTCGCTTTAAACGACGACTATTTCATCGAGAGAAAATTATATCCAAATATTGACTTTTATAGTGGAATACTCTATCGTGCTATGGGTATTCCTACTCAGATGTTCACAGTCCTATTCTCATTAGGTAGAATACCCGGTTGGATTGCTCACTGGTTAGAAATGAGGAACGACCCTGATACAAGAATACATCGACCTCGTCAAATCTATACAGGTCCTAATGAACGCTATCCCAACATATAAAAACAAAGAATTTTACATAGAGTTATTTGCGAGGTGCGGGAACACTATTAAGAAAAGCATTCCCACTTGTTAAATAGAGATTTAACATTTGAATAATTTCCGCAGGGTCATTGCTGTCAAAAAGTTTATAAAAACTATCCATTGCCAGATTATAATTCGTCATCATTTCACTGAGAGTTTGAGTAAAATCAATAAGAGATTGAGTATCTGAAAAAGAGTTTGTGGTACTCATCAGTCGAAACATAGCATTAACAGCTTCTTGCGTATATTTCAAGCCTGCTAATTTTTCTTGGATCAAAGCAGAACTCATATCAACTTTCATTCCTAAGTTTCGTAAGGCTTCATATATAAGTAAGGCTGTACTATAATCCCCCGATTCCTCATAAGTCTTTCCATATTCCAGAAGAGTTTGAGCAATCTCTTCTAATGTTTGTACTTCATGAAGTCCCATCGATGCGGATGCTAATAGTTTTGCTGTTTCGAAGTCTACACCTTTTGCTAGTAACGCCTCCATGTATGCTTTCGTAGTTACCATTGCATAAGAATTGTAATTAGAAGAATTGCCCGCATCTGTAATACAAGATACTGCTTTTTCATTTTCCCCGTTACGGAAATACAACTCTGCCTCCATAAAGTGGGGAAGCACATTCCCGGTGTCTAACTGACTCCATGTTGTCAAATGTGCATACAATTCTTCGTCAGGTATATTATCCATCTTCTTCAAAGTCTGAACCATCGCATATCTTAAATAAGCATCATTGGGATTGCTATCGATTGCCGCTTGAAGAACGACACGGGCTTCCTCCGGCGGTAAGAACTGAACGACTCCTAATACGGCCTCTGGAGAAAGTCCTGATTTTTCAAGTAAATCACGCGCCTCCTCTGGTGTAAGAGTAGCCCAAATTCCCATTCTCAATAATTTTCCGGCATTTGCTAAAGCATTATCCTTTAATTGTTTTGACCAATTACTAAGTAATCCCTCCGCATAACTATTATTTCTGCTTTTGATTTTCTTTTCATTCCTCTGTTCACCTTCTTCAGATGTTTGAACATTATCTCTCATGTAAAAAGGTAAAGTAGTTTTATAAGAATCATCTTTTGTTTTTTCCCCTATGTTCAGGGTGTTATTTTTTGCAGTATAAACTCCATTTATATCTATTCTTACAAAATAGTTATTCACATAAACACCCAAAAGTGTTAAAAGGAAAACAACAGCAACAGCGATAGGAATAACATAACGCATCAATGAATGTCTTTTACTCTCTTTCTTGACAGAAAAAATACTAACAATGTTTTTAGAATTTCCCTTCTTAATCGGGGATTGCAGAACCCCTTTTATCTCCTTTGTAACTTTAGGTGTAAGGTCTACTCTTTTTATTAAATCTGAAACTACACAGGAAAGTTTATACAGTTCCTCTTCTATAACTTCAACATCGTCTTCCGTTTTATCACTCATTAAAGAAAGTTTATATCGTTGTATTTTATCTACTATACAGGGAGTTAAATCCTCTTTTAGCGAAGGGGCTTTCCATGTCTCACCTATTTCACTCAAAAGATGATGAATAGATGATAACTGCTCTATCTCTTGCCTAAAATTAGAAGATTTTTCTAACTTCATCTCACAACGATACCGTGCTATCTCGTCCAGATCATCCTCAATATATGAATACCATTCCGCAATTTCCGGAACATTATCTTCTCTTTCTACCATGTCACGAACGATTATTTCACCATTTTTTATTTTTTTCAGTTCATCTTTTATATTTTCACACACATTTATTTTAGGAAGTACCCCATTAACGAGAAAACCGAGCTTTTCTAACTCATTTTGCATTTGTTCCATTTCATTATAAAATTTTGAACAAAAAGAACATTTATGGATATGTTCAAGTAGAAAGACATCTACTTCACAGGCACTTTCAACCTTTTCCAATATTAAATTTGTATATTTTTCACACTCCTTACTCATTAAAGTCCTTCCTTGCCTCTAAACGTTCTTTCAAATACCTCAAAACCCTGTGAAGCCTTGTCCGTATGGCCCCTTCTGTAGAGCCCATTATTTCCGCTATTTCCTTTGCATGCAACCGTTCAAAATATCTTAAAACGACAATTTCCCTCGCATCTTCCGGTAAATTGTTTAGTTCTTCCCATAAAACTTTTTGTTTCTCATTTATCACCAGTTGTTCAAAAGGCGTTAATGTCTTCGGGGCATCTATTCCTTCGTTTTCTTCTTTATTCTCACGATGCTGATTTTCAATATAACCTTCAAATGTTTCAAAATGTACCAATTTTTGTCTTTTTAATTCATTAAGACATAAATTCCGAGCAATACACAATATCCACGGTTTAAGGTTTTTTTCCGTATCATAGCGGTCCCTTGCTATATAAAGACGCAAAAATACTTCCTGGACCGCCTCTTTAGCCATTTCTATATCCCGAAGATAGTGATAACAAAAACGGAATAGCTCATTTTGATATCGTTGCACCAATTCCGTTAAAGCCATCTCCTCTCCACGGACAAGAAGAGACATAAGAGCCTCATCTGAATATGAGGAACGCGGGGCATTTTGAAAAGCATTGTTATTTACCATTTATCTTATTCCATATATTAATTTTCTACATTAATTAAAAATACAATCATTGTTTCGATTCGTTACACATAAAGACTTCTATAACCATAACTTATAAAACCTTCTGAAACCTCATTATACTTCTATGTACAGGGATTAGCCTTTGTAATTTCTTTTGTTCTATTTCCTCATTCATCAATCGAAGATATTGAAAAAAATCTATATAAACGGTATTTTTTAATGTCTCATCTCCCGGAAATTGAAAAACGGTATTTATTCGTTCGCACACATATAGAAACTTCCTTAACAAAAGATCTATCCTTTCATTTCGCATCCTGTTCTGTTTTTGTTTTTCCAATATTTTTTCCTTAATTTGAAGCAAAGTAGGTTGTGCATTCCTAACAATCCAGCTACGGTTCTCTTCCGCAAATGTATTCCTCTGTTCCATAAAACGCCTATGATATTCCATTAACAAATCACATAATACTGAGAGAGACAACCATAAATCTTTGTAATCTTTTAGTTCATCTGCAGAGGTTGAAAATGGCCGGGCATATTTTGAGAAAAGAAATAAGGTGGTCCGATAACCCCCATATACACTAATAACCATCGAAAGCAAAACAATTATGGTTAAAATAAACTTGTATTTCACCTTATTAAAGAAACCTTTTGATTAAAACGATTTAAGAGAGAACCCTTTTTCTAAGAATATTGTATATTTTATTGGTTTTAAGAATACTTTCAACTTCTTCCACCTTAGGATGTTTATAATAGAGTTCTTTAAATTTTCTGCTGTGGGATTTATCAAAAGGCATATAATCATTAAAAAGATATGCATGTACCATTTCATGATACACGATTACCTCTACTATAAAATGGGTGATTTGATTGCTATCAAGCAATGGATTGATAAATATTTGTGCACATCCTTTACAGAAAAAACCCAAACAAAATCCTTTTTTTCTCTTATTTTTCCGGCCCCTACTTTTAGACCAAAAAATTCTATTCGTTAGTTTTCCCATAAAATATTCATAGTTCAGTTTGTCAAAATAATCTTGCAAATAATGGTATTTACCTTGCGAAGTCCAGTTAAACCTCCAGTGGCAGGGTCGAGAAATAAGATATTTCTTAATCAAGGGTAACAAAATATTTGAAGGAACAGGCTCCTGGAAAATTACTTTCCTTAATACTTTATATTCCTCCGGGGCTACCTCCAATATTGAAGGGAAAGCCCAAAATGTTTTTGCTCCTCCTTTGCAGAACTTTATGTTAATCTCAATTTTTTTCCCTATATAATCAATAGAAAAATCTTTAATAAATACTTCTTTTTTAAGGAATTCAACAAAAGGATAAAACTTATTTCGTGTATTTTGTTGAAATCCAAAAGGAATAATATCTGATGTTGTAATAGATTTGCCTTTTAATGGATCTATTTCAATATCTTTGAAATCGAATTCCAATTGATGTGAATATTTCACCGATTTGCCTTTATGTTAAAATATGAAAGTTAATTTTTCATCTCGACCTGAAAAATAGGATATATCAATTCTTCTATGTTCAATATATCTCATGATTATTATATGCGACAGGCCCTTTCAGAAGCACAGAAAGCATACGAACAGGGTGAAGTCCCTGTGGGATGTATAATTGTGCATAATAACACCATCATAGCCCGTGGTTATAACCAAAGAGAGAAACTACAAGACCCAACAGCCCACGCAGAAATGCTGGCAATCACATCAGCAGCTTCCGCGTTAGGCAGTTGGAGATTGGAAAACACAAAAATGTATGTAACATTAGAACCATGCCCTATGTGTGCAGGTGCTATTATATTATCCCGTATACCTGAAGTGTATTTTGGTGCTTTTGACCCTAAAGCAGGTTGCTGTGGAACATTAATGAACCTTCTGTCAGATACCCGTTTCAATCACCAGCCCAATGTCGTTTCTGGAATCTGTGCTAATGAATGTAGTTCACTTCTTACAAAGTTTTTTCAGGAAATTCGACAGAAATCAAAATAAACAATTCAAGTACAAATATATTCCTAATAAAACATTAAATAAAATGGTATAATGAAAAGATAAACAATAAACTTGAAAAGGACAATCTAATGATAGAGGTTCGATTACTTGCAGTAACAAAAACTCCCAATGATACAGGAGGGGCCCTTGTCCTTCTGGAATCCGATGGAAGAATCTTACCTATACTTGTAGGAATACCTGAGGCCGTTTCGATCCAGATGGCGCAAATGGGAGAAAAACCGATTCGCCCCCTTACCCATGACTTAATATGTAACTTACTTGCCGGATTAAGAGCACGCCTACAATCTGTAACTATATACAAGTTAGAAAACGATACCTTCTTTGCTCATATGAATATTGAACAAAAAAATACAACAGGAGAATTAGAACAGATATTAAAAATTGATGCTCGTCCTAGCGATAGCATTGCTATAGCATTACGGATTGGATGTCCTATCTTCGTTGCGGAAGAAGTAATGGACACTGCAAGTCGTGAAATTGAGTTTCAGGTTGAAGAGAGTGATGAACATGAGGGGGAACCTAGAGAAGAATTGGATGATGACGAGGAGGATGATGACAGACCTTTTTAATTAATTTTAGTATTAACAGCAAACAGGAGCATATCTCTTAATATGCTCCTGTTTGTTTTTCTTGCTTTTTTATAGAATATTTTCCTAATAATAAAATATTACACAACCCCCTGGTCTAACATTGAAGTGGCAACTTTCAGGAAACCCGCAATATTTGCACCGACAACATAATTACCTGGATAGCCATATTCATCTGCCGTTTCATACGCCTGCTGATGTATAGCATTCATAATTTCCTGTAATCTTCTGTCAACCTCTTCACGAGTCCAGTTCGTATGTTGAGCATTTTGTGCCATTTCTAAACCTGAAACTGCAACACCACCTGCATTCGCCGCTTTACCTGGTGCAAATAAAACACCATTTTCATGGAAAATATCAACCGCAGATGGCATAGAAGGCATATTAGCACCTTCTGCAACAAGGAAACAACCATTTTTCACTAATGCTTGAGCATCTTCCTCATCAATCTCATTCTGAGTTGCACTTGGGAAAGCACAATCACATTTAGCAATTTTCCATGGCTTTTGCCCCTGGAAATATTGAACACCCTTAAATTTTTCTGCATACTCCTTAATTCTTCCACGACGAACATTTTTTAGTTCCAAAACAAAGGCTAACTTTTCCGCATCAATTCCTGCAGGATCATAAATACTTCCGTCAGAATCGGAAAGAGTAACCGCTTTTGCCCCTAATTGATTCAACTTTTCTATAGTATACTGTGCAACATTTCCCGAACCTGAAACCAGACATGTTTTACCATCAAGACTATCACCTCGTGTTTTAAGCATATTTTGAGCAAAATAAACACAACCATATCCTGTGGCTTCCGGACGAATTAAAGAACCACCCCAATTTATAGCTTTTCCAGTTAATACACCTGTGAATTCATTCTTAAGTTTCTTATATTGCCCAAATAAATAACCAATTTCTCTACCTCCAACTCCTATATCCCCTGCAGGAACATCTGTATCAGGTCCTATATGGCGGAATAACTCGCTCATAAAAGACTGACAAAAACGCATTACTTCATTATCCGACTTTCCTTTGGGGTCAAAGTCGGAACCCCCTTTTCCGCCCCCCATTGGCAATGTTGTCAATGCGTTTTTAAATATTTGTTCAAAAGCTAAAAACTTTAAGATGCCAAGATAAACTGTTGGATGAAACCGCAATCCACCCTTATAAGGACCAATTGCACTATTAAATTGAATCCGGAATCCCCTATTTACTTGTACTTTACCTTTGTCATCGACCCATGGGACCCGGAACATAATAACTCGTTCAGGTTCTACCAATCTTTCCAGAATTCTGTTTTCCTTAAATTCGGGATGTCTGTCCACTGCAGGTTTGATAGAATCTAAAACTTCTTTCACTGCTTGATGAAACTCGGGTTCGGCAGGATTTCTTTTTAAGACAAGATCCATAACATCATCGATGTACGACATTTGACATGCTCCTTATATAGAATTTTTATTTATGTAATTTAAGCGGAAGTACACTTCCGATTTGGATACTATAATATAAACATTTTTATCATTTCAAATTTGTTACTATACTAATGATACAACTACTTGATAAATATTCCCTTTTTATGTAAAATATATCTATAATCATTTTAACGGAAATATTTCCGAAATAAACAAATTAATAGAAAACACATATGAAGACTTTCCGTGATATAAAAGTTAAGAGACAACTCCACGCAATACTTCAAGTATTATCGAATAACAATGGACCTATCGGAAGTGAACGAATATCTGAAGTCCTACGGTTATCAGGAATAGAATTAACAGACCGAGCCATTCGTGATTATTTAATCCTGACAGACCGTATGGGCTGGACAGAAAACATGGGGAGGAAAGGACGGAAAATTACCAATCGAGGGAGAGAAGAACTTGAAACAGAACTTGTTGTCGATAAAGTCGGTTTTGTTTCTTCTAAAGTAGAAGAATTGGCTTTTCGTATGGATTTCGACCTTACAAAAAAACAAGGGAAAATAATTTTAAATATTAGTTACCTCAAAAAAGAACTCTTCTTCAGGTATATCAAAAAAATCTGTCAGGTCTATGAAAAAAATTTAGGCATGGGCAAACTATTAACCATTGTAGACGAAGGACAAAATTTAGGGTCCTTTCATGTCCCTAAAAACCATGTAGCCATCGGCACTATTTGCAGTGTAAGTCTGAACGGGATATTTCTTCGACACGGAATTCCTATGACTTCCCGTTTTGGTAGTCTTGTTGAAATACAACAATGGACACCAAGACGCTTTACTCAAATCATAAATTATGATGGAACAACAATAGACCCACTCGAAATCTTTATAAGAGGACGAATGACAAATGTATGGTCTGCAACAAAAACAGGAAATGGCATCGTTGGTGTTAGTTTTCGTGAAATCCCATCAGTTTCATTAAATAAGGCAAAAGAACTATCAACCGAAGTAGAAAATTGTTTGTTAGGAGGTATTCTTGCATTTGGGACTCCCAATCAACCCCTCCTGGATATGTCTGTACCCAATGGGAGAACAGGAATTCTTGTGCTTGCAGGATTAAACCCAATTGCTGTTCTTACAGAAAATGGAGTTGAAGTTGTTTCAAAGGCCATGAATTGTTTATTTGATTACAACTCACTTATTGAATACAAAGATATTGAAAAATTGGTAAAACATTTTTCTTGAAGAGACAACTCCAGGAAAACTATTCAACAGAATACGGAGAATCAAGAAAAACTTTACATTGTTTCACATCAAAAAGAAACGGTTCTATTTGAGATATTTTCCATTGCTTATCTTGCAATACCCATGTAAAAGTTATCTCTCCATCGGATCCTGCGAGTATGTCAATAGGAATATTCCCCTTAATACCCAGATTATCGGAAACTCTATAACCTTTCATTCTTAAGAAAACTACCATTTTTACCTGTGTTTGATTTTCAGGATTGGTAATAAAAAGCCATCGTCGAATTTGCCAAATCATTTTTGGATACGGACACTGGCAAAAAAACAACTCCAAACCTGCTCGTATATAGTCAATTCCCCTACCCAGCGCATCTTTACAAGAAACATCAAATAGATTTACAATTGACTCTGTATTTCTACCGATAAAAGCCGATTCCAATACTTCCATTGTTTTTTTAATCTCAACGATTTGTCCTTTTTGTGTTAATTCTAATTCATCAGCAGGATCATTACATACTTTCTGTTCATTAATGAGTCCTGTCGACTGCATGATAGGAACACTTTCCGCAACAAAAGTTTCCGGAGCAAGGACAACTTCTTCCACAATTCTGCTCTCTACAGAACTAAATACCAAATACTCACCACAATTTACAGTGCCAGAAAAAGGTTCCTGTTCCGAGGTCAATGCTGTTATTGAATAAGCAACCGTTTGCTGAGGTAAAACGGCTGTGTCTTTCCATTCTCTGGAATCCAGACCTCGAACCAATAATTGGAAAGAGGTATCCGGCGGAGTTCGTCGATATACCTGATATGAAATATCTCCCTCTCGAAATGGCCACTTCAACACAACACCTTCTGCACTCCGGGTTGCGTTGAATTTTCGGACCGGTACAGGTAAATTCAAAATCTGAAAGGTCTGTTGATTGTTTTCATATTCATTAGAATTAAAAACAAAAATTGTTTTTCCAATATTAGTAATAAAAGCATCCCCTTCTCCAACAGGTTGTGATGTATTTGAAACGACCTGTGTCCATGTCCATTCCGGATGGGAAGGTCTGTATCCTACAATATTGGGAAGTAAATTCATTTCTTCCCTCCCTAAAAATGAAGGTATCACAGGAATAATGTATGACCTTCCATTATCAGGAACAATAACAGGCAATTTACCGTAAGAAGTATCCCCATAAACAATTTGTATCATTCTCCCCTCATTTCTCTGAGAATCTATTTCCTTTAAGTTTTGTTGGAACTCAAGAAGATTAGAAGAGGGGAATAATTGGAGTCCCGTATTTATTCGTTGTAAGATTAAATTCTTTTGTGGAATATAATTTCCTGTTATAAGTTCTCGCAAAGTTGGTTGTATGGTTCTTTCCCAGTGAATCTTTTCTTTTCCTGCCCACATGGCATTTTCATCCTCAAAAGCATAAACAAGCGAACCTGCAAGTACTCCATTTAATATCATGACTCGATAAAAAGGACTATAAATACTAATAGTACCTTCAGGAGGTTTGCCAAACAAACAGGGTTCTATAATATAATTCTCATGGTACCATTTAGAACCACATACAATCCCATATCGATTAACAATATTAAGAACATAAAGCCCCAACATTTCGCCTAACCCAACCACTGAATTATCCCCATTATATCGATAAGAAGGGATTACATAATCAGCATATTTTCGCATGGTATTAAATAAAGGTTCCCCTACTGGGTTAGTGAAAAAATGAGCCCATTCTAAAGAATCCATACACCAATATAAAAACCTCCCATAAGAGGCAAGCACTTGTATTAGTTTAGATACCCACAAAACATGTGAACAATCGGGGGAAAAACCATACTGTAAAGATGGATATAAATTCAAGGTAAAGTCATGAATTGATACTCCAATCATGTTTGGAAACCGAACAAATAAGGACTCAAATTCATGGTGCTCTGGACAGATTTCTTTATTCATTATCTGTGGAATTTTTAAGACGAAAGGACACCTAAAATCGCGAAAAATATCGTTTAATAAATCTTCTGTTTTGCCCGGGTCCAAAATCACATTAGATCCCAGGTCTACCCATAATGCAGAGAAAGGTTTTAAACTATTTTCCAATGAATCCCACTGATTTTTGACCTTCTCCAAATCTGAAGATTGGACATTACAAGAAAAAAGGAATAAAGGATGGTCCTCTGTAATTTCCGCGATTAAAGGCGATGTTACCGGATTCTCAGACGGGACCTGTGCCTGTGTATAAAAAAAGGATATTATGCAAATTGAAAACGAGATACTTGTAAACATTATTATCTAATTTCTGAATAAAATTATAGAAAGTGAGAATATTTTAATAAACTGTGTTTATTGTGAACAAATACTTAACTCCATCAAATAAAGTACTTCAATATGGAAAGAGGTAGCAAAGAAAAACCATCCATTAAGTTAAGACCTGTTCAGGAATTATACAACCCCGCAAGCCGATTGACTATAAGACCAAAAACATCCGGATTGTACATACATGAACCTCATATTGTATATGCAGAAGCCTACGGCATTGGACTGGTAATGGATATATTCAAACCCATCAGTAACCCTAATGGATATGGAATAATAGATGTTGTATCCAACGGTTGGTTTTCTGACCGGCACCAACTTATTCAACATATTGGATTAGGAGTTTACGATGTCCTGTGTAGTCAAGGGTATTCTGTCTTTGCTTTGTCTCCCGGTTCAATACAAGTTTTTAATGGGATGCAAATGATTCGTAATGTTCAGGCAGGAATTCAATATATTGTATCTCATGCAGAACAATTTAATATAGACAAAAACAGATTGGGTATTATGGGAATATCAGCAGGTGGACATTTGGCAATCAATGCCCTTTTCCAAGAAACAAAATTTACAGGCCGTCTACCCATAGAAAAAAAACCATATTACAAAAACATCCCCGCGATTGCTTTATTCTGTGCCCCAACAGATTTACTGTCTTTATATTCTTTAACATCACTTCCTTTTGATGTTAAAGATATCCTTAAACGACTTGCACGAAAAAAAACTTTTCTTGATGAGGAACTAAACCAAAATAAAAATGAACTTGAAACAAATTTGATAAATTTATCTCCTATCTATTTCCAGATGGAAAAGGTAGAAACTCCTCCTTCTATATTATTATTTCACGGGACAAAAGATATGATGGTACCCTTTCTACAATCAGAAAATTTCTATAAAAAAATTAAAACACTACAATGGGATGGTGAATTAATTATTAAACAAAACGCTCCACATATCTGGAAAGACATGTCAACAGATTTTGACTATTCAGGAAAATGGTTTCTAAAAAGATTGATAAAAATACAATAATTAAACAACTGAAACGAAACTAATATTTTATTAAAATATGTCTAAATATTTGAAATAAAAAATCGTTGAAATATAGTATAATGAAAACAATACATAGCCTGCTAAAATACAAGTTCAAGATTAGGAGAATAAACAATGAAAAAGAAAACACGTAGACAATTCCTCATTGAAACAGGTTGCTGTGCTGGGGTATTGGCCCTTCAACCCATTATCGGAAGAGCACAAGATAAAACATCTCCATTAGACATGGTGGTCTGCAAATGGAAAGGAGACCCCATCCCCGAAGAACCTACACGCGAAATAGCTGAAAAACTTACCAAAAAAGCCATTGAATCCATCGGTGGATTAGAACGGTTTATTAAAAAAGGCGATGTCGTTTGGATAAAACCAAATATGGCATGGGATAGAACTCCAGAACAAGCTTCAAATACAAATCCTGATTTATTAAGGACTTTGATTGAACTATGTTTTAATGCTGGTGCTAAAACAGTTAAGGTTGGCGATAACACTGTAAATGATGCCACAAAATCTTATGTAACAAGTGGAATTTCTGCGGTTGCAAAAGAAACAGGGGCCGAACTTGTGTATATAGACCGTAGCCGTTTTAAAGAAACAAATATAGATGGTGAACGGGTAAAAAAGATTCCCATATACCCGGAAATGATAGAATCGGATATTTTAATTAGTGTTCCCGTAGCCAAACATCATGCTTCCACTACTGTTACACTGGCTATGAAAAACTACATGGGTGTAATTGAAAATCGTCGAATGTTCCATCAGGATTTACCCACCTGTATAAAAGACTTAACAGCATATATGAAACCCAAAATCTCTATCCTCGATGCCATTCGTATTCTCACTGCAAATGGTCCACAAGGTGGTGATTTGAAAGATGTTAAAAGATTGAACACAGTTGCAGTATCGGTTGACATTGTAGCTCTGGATGCTTTTGGATGTGAAATATTAAACTATGACCCAAATCAAATAGGAACTGTAAAAAAAGCATTTGAATCGGGTTTGGGACAAATCGACTATAAAAACAAATTAAAATACCAGGAAATCGTAGTATAAACATCATGAAGTTTAAAAGACCCCGTTCATGGACACAATGGATAAGGCGTTTTTGTCAATTAGGATTTTTGGCTTTATTTATCGTTCTTGCATGGAATCTACATTTCATAGATGATGCAAACACAACAGAAATTTATAAAATTTTCTTTCATCTTAACCCTCTCATTTTTTTACTTACATTTCTCTCTACATGGACAATCACAGGATTATCGTTACTGTGTATTATTACAATTATAGTCACCCTTCTATTAGGAAGAGTGTTCTGTGGATGGTTCTGTCCTTTTGGAACCCTTCATACTTTCTTTACCTGGTTGGCACAACTGGGACTAAAAAAGAAAGAATACCAAAACAGAACAACTGGTCACCGTATTAAATACTTCATTTTATTTGCAATGCTGGGAATGAGCCTATTTGGAGGGCATTGGTTTGGAATTTTCGACCCATTTTCCTTTTTCTATCGTGCTTTAACTACTAGTGTATTCCCTGCATTTCACATCGCAATCGAAGAATCCAGCACAGCAATATATAACGAGGACCCAAAAATATTCGGGGTCCCTGTTACTAAAATTTCAGAACCCATCTATAAAAAATTCCGAGCCCATGTTTTTAGGATGTCCCAAAAAACATTCTACACAGAGGGTACTATTATTACTTTCACTCTGCTCCTTGCAATAGGACTGAATTTCCTTCGACCCCGATTTTGGTGTCGATATATATGCCCCTTAGGTGGACTATTAGGACTTATTTCGCAAAAACCATTAATGCGTATTAAAAATGATGAGAGTTCCTGCTCTAACTGTCGACTATGCAGTAAAGCATGTCCAGCAGGAGCCCAACCAGACCAGAGAGGAAATTGGTTACCAACAGAATGTTTTGTTTGCTGGAATTGTGTAGCATCGTGTCGTTCAGACTCCATTACATTCCAGTTTCAACTTCCAGGAAAGAACACCATCACCACAGGAAAACTTGATTATCCAAGAAGAACGGTTCTAACAGCAATGGCAACAGGGACTGCAGGATTGTTGGGTTTCCGTGTCGCTCCTCAATCCAAACAGGGACAACCTTTCCCTTCAACACTAATCCGACCACCGGGAGCAAGGAACGAAAGAGACTTTCTACAACGCTGTATTCAATGTGGCGTATGCATGCGGGTGTGTCCTACCAATGCTATCCAACCCGCAGGAATAGAAGGTGGATGGGAAGCCCTTTGGACACCTAAACTTGTACCTAAAATTGGATATTGTTTATACAGTTGTAATATGTGTGGTCAGGTGTGTCCTACTCAAGCAATTCAACCACTTTCATTACAAAATAAACAAAAGACCAAAATTGGATTGGCGACATTCGATAAAGGAAGATGCATTCCTTATTCTTACGGCAGGGAATGTCTCGTTTGTGAGGAACATTGTCCTCTCTCTCCTAAGGCCATTTATCTTATAGAAAGGGAAGTAACTCTCAGAGATGGTAGAGTGGTAAAAATAAAACAACCCGAAGTTGACCCCGATTTGTGTATTGGTTGTGGTTTTTGTGAGTGGTCTTGTGTATTTCAGGACACAGCCGCCATTCGTATAACAACTGCAAATGAAACTCGGAATTCTAAAAACCAACCTATCTTAGTATTTGAAGACACTTATCCAGCAGGTGTAGAAAATACTTCCCCAAACAGCCCCTATTAATTGCTATTCATGCTCCCGCCATATACAATACGAAGACGGCGTTTCTTGAACAACCACAATCTTAGGAGAATGATTAAATTCCCGTAACTTCTCAACAATCCAAAATGTAAGAACTTCACTCGTTGCCTTTTCCAAGCCCAAAATTTCATTTAGCCAATGATGGTCCAACATATCATATATTTTTTTTAGAGCCTTCGGTAAAGTTTCCATATCTTTTGCACAAGCCTTTACAAAGTAACTATGTCCATGTAAAGAATGACAGGGATGCGAATCTGGAAGTTGGGGTAATGACTGAGCTGATTCAAATGAAAAAGCCCACAATTCCGAACAGTGTTTCTTCATAGGTATCCTTTTGGGCTTAAATTTTAAATCACCAACAATCCCTATGTGAATATCCTTAAACCACCATGGTTTTTCTTTAATCTGCCCAAGAATCCATCCCTTTATTGCAGGAATAGTTGCATCTTCCTCCAATCCGGGAATTTCATTCAAATAAGAATGGTCCAGAACATCTATTATCGGAATAATACTGCTTTTAATTTCACTAAAATCAACGATCCAACCATAGTTTGTATGTAAAAGACCTTCTGCAATAATCTCTGCAAAAAAGGTATGTCCATGTAATTGGGAATATTTACCCCCTTTATGTCTATTTTGATGAGCCGAATCAAAATACACACATTTCGATATTTGTAACATGGATTCTCTTCCTTATTATCTATAAAATCAACATTGTATCACCATATGAGTAAAAACGAAAATGATGCTCTATTGCATAATTATATGCTTTCATAACCAATTCTTTACCAGCAAAAGCAAACACTAATGCTAATAAAGACGACCTCGGAAGATGAAAATTTGTTTGTAAAACATCGATTGCCTGAAAAGTGTAAGGAGGATATATATATTTTGTTGTAGAGCCCACCCCCGCTCGAAACTTTCCATTAATATATTGAGATTCAAGAACTCTTGTAACAGTAGTCCCTACAGCAACGATCCGTTTACCATCACTCTTTTTCTTATTTAATAAAATAGCGGTATTTTCACTAATGGTAAAATCTTCAGCATCGATACTATGTTGTTCCACCTTTTCAGTTGTAATAGGTTTAAATGTTCCATATCCGACATGGAGCGTTATAAAACATACATCAATACCTCGCTCTTTTAACTTTTTTAATACACGGTTTGTGTAATGCAAACCCGCTGTTGGAGCGGCAACAGAGCCCGACCTCCTGGCAAATACTGTCTGATAACGAATTCTATCATCAGGTTCAGGTGTTTCTCTACGAATGTATGGAGGCAAAGGGACTATACCTATCTTCTGAATAATTGATAAAAGATTTCCTTCGGGATAGTGCACGACACGTTTCCCTTCTCCTAAAAAATCACGGACTTCAAGTACGACATCATTATGAATAATAACACGAGTACCAATGGGAATTTTTGCCGAAGGTTTCACCAGGGCTATCCAATCATGTTTCCCTATTTGTTTTAACAAAAACACTTCTACTTTTCCACCCGTTTTTTCTTTATACCCATACAACCGTGCATGAATAACTCTCGTATCGTTTAAGACAATAACATCACCTTTGTTTAAATAACGGTGTAAATTTCGAAATACATCCTCTCTTATAGAACCAGAATCCCTATCCACAATCAACAATCGTGAAGAATCACGCGGTTTAACCGGATGCTGAGCGATTCTATCTTGTGGCAAATAATAGTTTAGTTCCTCAGTAAGCATAAAAAGATCCTTGCTCTCGTGTATTACTTCATTTAGACAAACCTATTGCAGAGAAAAAAATAAAAGCCTTCTTTTGAGCGGATGTTTCCATTTGAATTTCCTGAAACCCAATATTTACAAGACAACCTAACATTGCCATTGAGGAGACAAAAGAAGAACCCCCGCTACTTACTAACGGCAAACACATCCCTTTTATAGGAAGGAGCCCTGTATTTACCATCATCATTATTATCCCTTGAATTCCAATCATACATGTTATTCCAAAAGCCAGAAGAGAGCCCTGTAAGTCCGGGGATTTTCTCGATATTTCAAAACCATAATAAACAAGCAAGAAAAATAATAAAACAATAAGTATTGTTCCCATCATCCCCATTTCCTCACCAACAATTGAAAAAGGGAAATCCCGATGTGCTTCTGGCAAATAACCTAGTTTTTGCTCACCCGCACCAATACCCACTCCTAATAAATTACCACGATAAAAAGATACTAATGATTGAATAATATGCCATCCTTTACCCGCGGGGTCCCATTCGGGAAACCATGTATATATAATTCGGTCAATTCTATGTGGTTTTAAAACAATAGCAAGGCTAAAAAGAACCACTAAAGGTAATGACCCTATAAACAAATCCCGTTTCTTTACTCCAGCAACAAAGATCATACAAAGAACTACCGTCATAATAAGCATAGGTGTTCCCTGGTCATTCTCTAATAGAATTAAGAAACTATAGAATCCTCCAAGTAAAACAGGGAAAACAATTCCAAAACACCATGTTTTCAGTTTACTATGAAAACGGGATAAGTACCATGTAATATTTATCAAAACAGCTATCTTTGCAAATTCAGAGGGCTGGATAGAAAAGCCCCTATAAATTTCTATCCATCTTGCCGCTCCTTTCTTCACATCGCTGACCAACAAAACTATTATTAACCCTAATATACAAACAGCAGAAATAGACCAAAAGTATTTCGGCTTAAAAAATATATGATAATCAGAAAATAACAAAGTAATAAAAATCCCTCCGCCTACAAACAACAAAATAAATTGTTTAATCAAAAAAGATTGCAAATTACTTGTTAAACCTTCAACGCTATACCCCACCATAAGCCCAAGTATTACCAAAATTGAAGTAATAATAATTATTGCTAATGAATCTTTACACATTTCATTACTCCTTCTCTAATAATTTCCGGACACATTCTCGAAAATGGTCCCCACGAACTTCAAAGTTTGGATACATATCAAAACTCGCACATGCAGGAGACAACAATACAACGGATTTTGGGAAAGCATTCTTCCATGCTACTTTAACGGCTTCCTCCATTGACATTACCCTCTCCGTTTTTACCAAATCCGAAAAAGATTTTTCGATATTTTCAGCATCTTCACCAATTGTTATCAGGAAATGGACTTTTTCTTTTACTAACTCTCGCAAAGGCCAATAACTCGACCCTTTACCTCGTCCCCCCGCTATCAAAATTATCGGCTGATGGAAACTTTCTAAAGCAACACGAAGACTTTCTACATTCGTAGACTTTGAGTCATTATAAAACTCCACCCCATTTTTACAGCCCAAAAATTCAATTCTATGAGGAACCCCTTTAAAAAAAGTCATCGCTTGAAAAACTTCTTTTGGAGACTTTTGGATTGCACAAATAGAAGTCAACACCGCAAGCGCATTAGATACATTATGCGTCCCTTTTAACGGTAAAGAATCTACACCATTTAAAACTTCATTATTAAAGCATACATACTTTCTATAACCACCTTTGGACAAAAGCCATGCTCCAGGGTTCACTTCAGAATACAAGGAAAAATAATATTTATTCACGAAAGAAGGAACTGTCATTGAGTAAACCCATTCATCATCCTTATTGATTACTGCAGTATCTCCATTCTCCTGATTTTGAAATATTCTGTTTTTTACACCTGCATATTCTTTTAGTGTGGGATGACGCGTTATATGGTCTGGGGTAACATTCAGAACAACAGCAACACGAGGATGAAAATAATAACTATACTCCAACTGATAACTACTTAGTTCTGCAACTATCCATTCACTTTTTATATCCTCTGCAACTACATTTGATAAGGGAATATCATTATTCCCGGCCAAAACACTATCAAAACCCAACTCTTTTAATGTATGGTGTATCCAGGAAGTAACCGTAGTTTTTCCATTTGTTCCTGTAACAGCAATAATAGGAGTCTCTGTATAGTAATAAGCATACTCAAACTCACCAAGTATTGGAATATTCATCTCTCTTGCAGTCTGTAATAAAGAAATCTTTGGGGAGACACCCGGACTAACAATTATAAAATCTATTCCGGATAGCAAATCCTCTGAATGTTCTCCGAATACATAGTCAATACCTAATTTATTAAAGATTTCCACAGCATCCGGAATTTCCTCTTTCTTTTTTATATCACTAATAATTATCTTTTTCCCTTGCTTTCTCAATAATTGTGCAGAAGCAACACCTGATTTACCAGCACCGATAACTAATGCACGAGTTAATGACTTTATTTCTTCAGGTTTGAATATAGGCATGTTCATCGTAACTTAAGTGCTCCTAAACTTAATAACGCAAATAGTAAAGCAATTATCCAAAAACGGAGTGTAACTTTTGTTTCCGTCCAACCTAATAATTCAAAATGATGATGTAAGGGGGCCATACGAAAAATTCGTTTTCCAGTCAATTTGAACGATACCACTTGTAGTAAAACGCTACCAGCCTCTAAAACAAATATACCGGCTACTAATGGAAGTAATAATTCTTGCTTTGTTAAAACAGCAAGAGACGCTATTGCCCCACCTAACGACAAAGACCCTGTATCACCCATAAAGACTTCTGCAGGATGTCCATTATACCATAGGAACCCTAAACCGGCCCCCAATAATGCTGAACCGAATACGAAAAGTTCACTTGCTTCTGGCACATAAGTAAGGAATAAATAACGGCTCCAGTCAGCACGGCTCACAATATATGCAATACCTGCGTAAGCCATCACAGAAATAATCGATGACCCAATGGCAAGCCCATCTAATCCATCGGTCAAATTTACAGCATTGGACACACTAACAACAATAAGACCAACAAAAAAAATGTAAAAAATACCTAACGGAATAAAAAGATTTTTAAAACCGGGCACACCTACCTTTGTATGTAGTGAAGATACTGACTCATAAAAAGAATCTCTAAATGTATGTTCAATCAACAATCGTCCTAACCGCTGTTTCTGAAAAGACCTGATTTTATTCCTGTTTTCCAGATATTCATGAACTTCTTGTGATAATTCCTTTCCCATCCATATTGAATTGTATTGCCATCCATCACTATCTATAACTTGATTAAGACTTCGAATAAGTAGTGATTGCTCTTCTACTTCCAGTTCTTTTTTTAGGTCTAATCGAAGTAAATGTTCTTTTAATAAAGGGGGGATTTGTGAACAAATAAAAATAAGTTCTGGACTTCCACTTCTATCTAAACCTTGAACCAACTGTTTTTTCAAACTCGACCAATCTTTTACATCCGATTGAGTTAAATAAATGGCTCCAGGAGTTATCGGATTAAAATACAAATAAATCCCCAATACTATTCCAATAAGGATTTGCCCTATTAATTTATCTCTCGCCCTCAACCCATCATTATGTCTTCGTTTCAACTTAATATAGTCATCTAAAAAACCCAAAATACCTAAAGCACAAAAAACAGCCATTGCAAGCCATAAAAAACGATTGTTAAGCCGTCCCCAAACTAATAGAGAGATAAAAGTCGAAATAAGAATTAAAATACCACCCATTGTAGGGGTTCCCGCCTTTCCCTTATGTAGTTTATGCAGGTCCGCAACATGTTCTTTCTTTATATATTGTCCTATTTTCATTTCTTGTAACTTATGTATTACAACAGACCCTATCATTAAAGTAATAAAAAAGGAAGTAAAAACAGCACCCCCTGCTCTAACTGTATGATAGGTAAGAACATTAATTATTCCAAAATATGGAAGTAATAAAATAGCTATGTAATACAGCATTTATCCCTCTAAAGTGAACACTTTCTTATTAAAATAAAATTTACCATTATACAACAATCCCTTCTATTCTTTCATTATCTTCTCTTTTAAGTATTGGATAACTTTTTCCATTGTCATGCCTCGTGAACCTTTTACTAATATCCAACTTTGAGGTGGAAACTTTTTGATAATTTTTTCGGCGATTTCCTCATGATGTGAAAATGCCATTACAGATTTTATCCCCGTCTCTAAAGCCCCTTTCTCAACCTCCTTTGAATAGTTCCCATACAAAAACAAAATATCTACACCACTTTCTCCTACTTGCTTACCTAACAAATAATGATATTTATCACTGTCACTACCTAACTCGAGCATATCACCTAAAACCGCACATCGGAACCCTGGTCGGGCAACCATTTCCAAATATTCCAGTGCCGATTTCATACTTGCAGGATTGGCATTATAACAGTCATCGATTATTGTAAATGGACCGAGTGGATAAGTCTTGATTCTACCTGCTCTATAAAATGCTTCCGTTAACATTTGCTCATCTAAAGGAATTTGATGCTTCAGAGATACCGCAATTGCAAGCAAAAAATTTGATAATATAGATTGAGAACATAGTGGTAGTTGTAATTTGCCAACAGGTTCTATTTCGACCTCCATCTTATCCGATGAAAGTATACGGACAGATTGTAATCTTATATCTCCCTTTCCCCCATAATAGATTTTGTTTGCAACAATATGCTTCCCGATAGAAACACAATAAGGATTATCCATATTAACATAAAAATATCCCCACGGAGGAAGGCACTTTGCAATGTTAGATTTTTCCTTTGCTACTCCTTCCAAACTCCCTAATCTCTCCAAATGGGCCGGAGCAATAGTAGTAATAACAGATTCTTCGGGATAAGCAATAGTACATAGTTCCGCAATGTCTCCTGGTTTACCCGCCCCCATCTCTATTACACCCCAATCTGTATCTTCATCCATTTGTAATAACGAAAGGGGACAACCCAACTCATTATTAAGATTTCCTTTAGAAGCAACTATTTTATACTTCTTACTTAATATTGATGAAATGAGTTCTTTTGTAGTTGTTTTTCCACAGGAACCCGTGATAGCAAATACTTGCGCCTTTAAATTTGTTCGATGCCAACGAGCAAACATTTGTATGGCCCGGAGAGTATCTTTAACGCATACAGAAGGTATAACACTTTCCTTTGTTACCACAACTGCAACCGCACCTTTTTTCAGGGCCTCTTGTACAAATTGATGTCCATCAACTTTTGTTCCTGGTAATGCAAAAAAAATATCCCCTTGCTGTATTGTTCGGGTGTCTATGCATACACCCGTAAACTCAATATCTTTATCTCCATTTAACTTTCCAGAAACAACGCGAGATAGGTCTCCTAAACGATATTTCCAGGGCATTATAATCTTCCTTTCAGGAATTTTCGGGCAATTTCACGGTCATCAAATGGTAACTTTTGTGTTCCTATAATTTGGTAGGGCTCATGTCCTTTCCCAGCAATAACCACCATATCATTAGGTTTCGCTTTATCAATAGCAAAGCAGATAGCCTCTTCCCTATTCTCAATAACAAAATAATCGTCCCCTTTATCTTTCCCCATTTTCTGAACACCTACTTCAATATCCAATAGGATTCGCTTCGGATCTTCTGTTCGTGGATTATCCGAAGTCAAAATAATGAGGTCCGCCCATTTCCCTGCCACAGCCCCCATTTTGGGCCGTTTTGTTTTATCACGATCTCCACCACAGCCAAAAACAACAATAACTCTACCCTTCGTCAAATTCTTCGCCGTTTGTAAAACATTGTTCAGCCCATCTTCGGTATGTGCATAATCCACAACAACAGCAAACTCCTGCCCTTCTTCGATTAGTTCAAATCGTCCCGGAACCGATTTTAAACTTTTCAATCCCTTTTGTATATCTTTTAAAGAAATACCCAATTCTCCAACAACAGCCGAAGCACACAATGCGTTAAATACATTATGTTTGCCAATAAGAGCAAGTTTTATCTCCACATCACCAGACGGAGCATGCAATATAAACTTTGTGTCTTTCATAGATACATCTATATCACTTGCCCAATAATCCCCCTTCATCCCATAAGTAGCATATCTCGATTTGCAATGTTTCATAAAAGACTCTGCGTAGGGGTCTGATTTATTTATAATTCCAAAACTATTCTCGCCACACAGACTTTCAAAAAGTTTTAACTTTGCTTTTAAATATTCCTCCATTGTCTTGTGAAAATCTAAATGGTCCTGTGTCAGGTTTGTAAAGACTCCCACAGTAAAATGTATTCCTGCAACACGATCCTGTGCCAGAGAGTGACTACTAACCTCCATAACAACATGTGTAATACCTGCTTCTTTTGCTTTACAAAATAGTGTTACGAGTTCTTCGTTAAAAGGAGTGGTATGAACTGCTTCAATATTTTGATCATTAATGACATATCCTAATGTCCCAAAACGGGCTGTTGCAATTCCTTTTTCTTTTAATATACTTTCAATTAAAAATGTAGTGCTTGTTTTACCGTTTGTCCCAGTAACACCAATAACAACCATAGACTTTGTTGGGTCCCCAGCAAAATAATGAGCCACTTCCCCTAAAACTTGCCGCGGATTTGCATGGATAAAAAAAGGAATTCCTTTTTCTTTTATTAAACATAAAAATTCCTCAGGTATTTTCGCTACTCCAATAATAGCAACAGCACCCTTTTCTATGGCTTCGGGGATATAATCCCAACCGTTAGAATGTTCTCCGGGTATTGCTGTAAAGATAATACCTTTCCGCACTTTACGGGAATCTTCTGTTATCCCAGAAACATATTCGTTGGGAAAAGAGTAAAAATAGTCTAAATTCCATTTTTCAACTATTTCTCTTAAATACATCCTCTAATCCTCTTTATTTAATGAAATCATTTCTGATTGCAAACGAAAATCTTCTGAAAAATCCAACTGGCATATATCTATTTCTTTCAGGGGTGTTCCGGGTGCAGGGAATTGGGACACTACTCTTCCGTAACCACGACACTCGTAGTCTATCTTTAATAAATTTAAAATATTCAAAACTTTTAATTTTGTTAATCCCGAAAAGTCCGGCAAAGTTTCACTTTGTTTTGCACTTTTTATAATCTCTTCTTCGGTCAAAGGGTTAAAAATAGGCTTTTTCAATCTATTTTCTTCTCTCTTATTTTGTTTTTCTCTACCATCTGTTTTAACTTTTGCAACTGCTGTTTGGTCTACCTCTGGTAGTTGTTCATCATTTACCAATTCATGAACCCATAGGGGGTCTATATTCTCAAAATACAAGGAGTCATTATCTTTTTCAATACTTTCTTCTGCAATAAATCCTTCCTGCTTTAAAAGTTCATTAGAAATTGTAGGGTCAGGAGGCACATTCAGCCGGGTCAAAGTATAGTAAACCACATTCTTAAAAACAGGACCACAGACATAACCACCATAACGGATTTTTGACATAGGATAGCGAATAACAATCACCGCTACTACCTTAGGGTGCGAAACAGGTGCAAAACCTGCAAAGACAGAGATGATCTTATCCGGGTCGTAACCACCACCCTCCTTTTGTGTTCTTGCTAAGTGAGCTGTTCCTGTTTTTCCCCCTACCTTGTATCCCGGAATACTCGCTGATTTCCCTGTACCTTTAAGAACAACCTGATGACATAAAGTCCTCATTAACTCCGCTGTTTCTTCCTCTATAACACGTGGGGGTACCTTTGATTCATGCTCATATAGAATTGTCCCATTTGGAAGAGTTACCTTATCCACAATATAGGGTTCTACAAGATAACCCCCATTTGCAATGACTGCATAGGCCCGTGCTAACTGTATAGGTGTAACCATAACCGCATAACCAATAGACATGGAACTTAAGGTAGTTTCTGCTTTATTAGTCGAAATAGCACCTATTCTTTCAGTGGAAATATCACTTAGGGTTTTTGAACCAAACCCAAATTTCTTCACATATTCACGCAAGGTATCCAGTCCAATACTTCTGCCAACTTTTACCATAGCCACATTACTGGATTGTTCAAAACATTTCCAGAATGGGACCACACCCATACCGTGAACATCCTTAATGACTTTCCTCGCTACTTGAATTCTACCCCCTTCACAATTAATTGCGGTATCCTTTTTATAGCCTCCTCTTTCAAAACCGGCACTTGCAGTAACTATCTTAAAAGTAGAGCCGGGTTCAATAAGTTCATACAAAACCTTATTTTTTAACGCGTCACCCTGCCTTGTTTCTGGAACATTTGGATTATATGAAGGACGAGAAGCCATAGCCAGAATTGCTCCTGTAAAGGGGTCTATAATAATTCCCATTCCATCTACAGCATTACATTCTTCAATCCTTCGGTCTAATTCTTTTTCCAATACATGCTGAATTTCTAAATCCAAAGTAAGATGTACATTGGCTCCAGGATATTGTCCCTGTTTTTCACTGGAAGTTGAGGGAAGTATATGTCCGGAACTATTTTTTCTACCTGAGATTTCAGTTGTATCTGCATAAAGGTACTTATCCCAATCCCTTTCTATACCATCCATACCACCAACCCGATTCTCACTATTCATCGCAACAAAACCAATAACATTTCCTCCAACTTCTTGATGTGGATACTGACGAAACCATTCATAATTTATAAAAAGAGGATTTCCTCTCGGTTTATCATTATCACTGGTTGATCCCAGTCTTCTTCTCAAATAAGATAAAAATTTTTCTTTATTTAACTGTTTCTTATCATCCTGTGTCGTCTTTAACTCTTTTAATTTTTCTATCTGCCATTTGTTAATCTCATAAACAAAATCCTCCAATTCCGCTTTTGGAATATCGTTAATACCCCTTCGGAGCAATACATACTGCAATTTTTTTCCTTCACCATCCGTAAGTGTCATTTTCTTCCTTACATAATCAATGTCCAATCCCACTTTTTGGGCCACTTTTTGGGCCATTTCCTCAGGGTACAGAATATCTGCGGGTGAGCAAAAAAGAGAAGGCATTAATACAGAATATGCCAACGGGTTCTGAAATCTATCATAGATAGTCCCCCGGGGATTCTCACGCTTTATTACCCCATCATGTTTGTTCGCATAATCCTTAACGATCCCCTTCGGGAAAAAAAACACGACAAAAAGTCGAATCATAATAATACAAAATAAAATCCACAATAAAAATTGCAAAAGGGCCAATCGAGTTGTTTTAATCGTTTGACAGGTATTTTCTTCCACATCAAAAAGAGATTTTATAAACAGGTTTTTTAACATTTTATCCTTTACAGTTTTTCCAGTAAAAACTCTGTCATTAAATCTATATCTAAATCTAAATTATTGTTCTTCTTATCGTCGTTTAATCGCTCTTTATTAGTTCTAATAAAGTTATCCTCCCCTGGTTGTTCTTCAATATTATTTTTCGAATCTGCATTTACAGGGGTAGTAATCTCACTAAAGACTTTATCTTGAACAGTACTTAAAAAATTGTCCAGATAATCAATAATATTCTGCTTAATATTCTTCTTCTTTTTAGCATATCCTGTTTCACCAGGAGTTATTTCCATTTTCTTCGGTTTTTGTGGAAACAAAATATCTAAAGATGCGGTCTGCACAATTTTTTCTCGTTCATCATTGCTATATGATATACGAACAACCTGTTCTGGCTTTGGAGACACTAAACCCAGTTGATATCCCAATCGAGTTAAATTCTGCAAATTTTCTAATTTCTTCTTTTCAACCTTTAATGTTTCTATTTCTGCCATCATCGCCTGAAGTCCAAACTTTATATCTTCCTCTTTTTTACTATTCTGTACTTCCCCTTGATTTTGTTCTTCAAAACTGGCAAATCGATTTATTTTCTTTATTACATTTCCGAGAATTGAATTATGTTTTTCTTCTCTATCACTATTATTTTCTGTTTTTCCTATTGAAATTGTTGTCTCTTTTTCTTTATTTTCTTCCTGCGATTTTTTATTGGGCCTTATAAATTCACTTTTATTTTCAACCCACCGTACAATATCCCTCTTCGCTTGTATCGTCAGGTAATCATAACGCCAGCGTTGTACATTAATATATAAATCCACCGACAATACTCCAGAGACAATAAATATGGGGATCAAATACAAAGAACCCATTAACAACACATCTTTTCTTGTTCGGTCAACTTTTTTACTCATTCATCTATCCCCTCTTTTACAAGATAACATTGAATAGATCTATCTGAAATTTTCTCTATGGCTCTTATTTTTGCACTTTTAGCCCTCGAATTTATCCGAACCTCTTCAGAAGAAGGAGGTAACGGCTTCGGTGTTAGGTCCTTTGCTATTGGAAGAATCCGGTCTCTGACAAGACCTTCCGGTGATAAAAGCCTCATGGGCTGAGAAACCAATCGAAATACTGACTTTACAATTCTATCCTCCCCCGAATGAAAACTTATCACCACAAAACGACCCTTTATAGACAATATTTTTAGTCCTGCCCATAAACCTTTTCTCAAAAAAAACAATTCATTATTAACTGCAATTCTCAATGCCTGAAATACCTGTCGAACCTCATCCGATACACGACCGAATGAAGGAAATACTTCCAAAACAGTTTGAACTATATCTGATATTTTTTTTATTTTCCCTTCCTTTCTGCGTTGTATAATCATTTTTGCTACACGATAGGGTTTAACAACATCCCCATATTCTTTCAGAATCTTTGCAAGTGTATGTTCGTCCATCTCATCCAAAAAATCACCCAGATTTTTCCTCTCACTTGTATCTATTCGCATATCCAGAGGACCATCCTTTTGAAAAGAAAAACCCCGTCTTTCATCATCCAAAGCAAAACTCGAAATGCCCGCATCAATTAAAATTCCATCTACCTCTTGAACTCCCAACTTCCGTACTACTTTATCCATATCTGCATAATTCCCATGAAATAATTTTACACAAGTCTCTCTTTCAAATTTTTTAGAACATATCTTTATCGCTTTTGGGTCCCTGTCAATTCCTATAATCATCTTTGGAGATAAAAATTCAAGAATGAAAGCAGAATGTCCACCAGCTCCTATTGTTGCATCCACAAAAACACCCTTCTCTCTCCCTTTGAAGAGGTTAATAACCTCTTTTGCCATTACAGGAATATGATAGTTTTCATTGTTCATAAATTCTTGACATAATAAGCGAGAATCTCTCTAATAAGAATTCTCCTACTGGAAAGGATATTTTGAATTTACGCTGCCCGTTTAAATGCGTCAACCGCACCTGTTTCTGTTATGTATATCTCAAAATAATGCCATATCCCAAGAAAACGAAATAATTGTTCAATAAAAGTACTTGGGTTAACTAATTTTAAGTCCCCACCTTTTCTTCTCGCCATTTGTAAGCATTCCAATAAATATCCCGCTGATACCTGGTCTATCATATCAACATTTGAAAGATTTAGCACCACACAACTTTTTTTACGCTTGATACAATCAACAATAGCAAGTCTCAAATCACATACATTTTCCTCATCAAGGCTACCTGAAATCCTGAAGAGGGTTACATGTCCATAGTTATTTTTTTCCATGTCCATAGCTACTTTCTCCTACAATGGTAAATTTTCATTTTTATTTATTATTGGAAATAATTCCTCCATAAAGTTTTTCATATCTAATTGAAGATGGTCATTCCTGAAGAAATCATCCCATAATTTTTCATTCCATATTTCAAGATACATACCACACCCCGCAATAACTGCATTGTCCATTATCTCTGCCCAATTCCGAAATGGTGCAGGGATAGTAATTCGATACTGACCGTCCGGACTAACTCGAATAGAACCACCAATAAAACGACGACGAAGAAGTTGAGCCCTTGGATTCAACACCGGTAACTGCTCTAACTTATCCGTTATTTCTTTCCAGACTTGTGACGGAAACAATAAAAGATTATTTTCAAAACCCCGAGTCAAATACCAAATTGTATGATTGTTATCTGTCATAATAGACTTCAAAGAAGCAGGAATTAATATCCTGTTCTTATCATCTAATGTGACATGATATTCTGACTGGTATACTATCACTATTTTAATCCAATAAATTGTTAACAAATTACTAATTAATTACTATATAATTACTATATAATACCACTTAAAACACCTTTTGTCAAGTTAAAAATAATAAATTTGTTAAAATATTTTATAAAAAAAATTAATCCCCTTGACAAAAGTCAAGAGGATTAATTTTTTGATTTTGGAAATTACGAATTAATTATCTCTTCTGAAATTTCTATTTCTATCTCGAATCTCTCCCCAGAGGTAATCATCTCTTCCCATGTAACAATCCTATTTTGATAAGCAGACATTCTTCCCAAAATGCTTGTTAAATTACTGTATGCAGATTCTTCAAGATTATTCAGGTATCGTCCACTCTTTATGGATGCATAAAAATCTTTAATATTATTTACTGCACCCACCTCATAAATATCTGAACTTTTTCCCCCTGCCCAACTATCTGATTTCCCCTCAATAGTAACCTCTCCTCCGTAATGCGTATCCGCAGTCCCAAGTGAACCATAAAGACGCATACACAAATCATCGTACCCATAAGTAAACTGACCGCTACTGAAATCTGCAATTACATCATTAGGATAAGTAAACTGCACACAAAAATGGTCCCAGCAATCTCCCACATCTGTTCGTGCTTTCCGACCACCAGCCCCAAATGCTTTTAATGGGTGAGACTTTAAATACCAGTTTGCTACATCTATTACATGTATATTTTGTTCCACAATAATATCGCCAGACAGAACCTTATCAAAAACCCAATTTTTCAGACGGGCACCAGGTTGGCCCGGCTCTGCTTGCTTTCCCAATCGACTACAAAAATAGTAAAATTGCCCAATCACAGGCTCGCCAATCATTCCATCGTGAATTCGTCTTGCACATTCTTTAAATAAATCATAATTTCGGGTCTGAAAATCGACAAGCAAACTCAATTTGTCTTTATACTTTTTGGATACATCTATCAATGTCAGACAACCATGAACATCTACTGCAATAGGCTTTGCAAGAAATACATGCTTCCCTTTTTCTACTGCCGAAATTACCTGTTGGGGATGGAAATAAGGAGGGCTCTCAATCGCAACAGCTTCAATATCTGTCTCCAACAATTGTTTATAACCATCCAGCCCAACAAACACATTTGATTCAGGCACATTACATTCTTCTGCAACACGCATAGCCCTTTTGCGAAAAACATCATGAACTGCTGTAATTTTAAAAGGAGCATTTTTTTCAAATAGCCGTGCTATCCAACGCCCCCTTCCTCCACATCCAATCAACCCTAATTTTATTTTTTCATTGTTTTCGCTTCCAAAAACAACTTCCGGAGATAGAACGGTAAATGCAGTTGTAGAAAGTATTGCGGACTTCATAAAATCCCGTCGAGAACTGTTACTTAAAAATTTTTTCATCTTCATAATCCTTATATTATTTTTAGCCAAATAATTGACAAACAAAATCTAAATTTTTCTTAAAGTCATTTACCTTATTCATTGTTGGAAGTCCTGTCTCCAGAACAAACCATCCCTTATAATTTATCTCCTTTATAGCCTCCGCAATAGGTTCCATTTTTACCTTACCTTTTCCCAGGTAAAATGCACCATCTTTAAAATGTATTTGACAAATTTTATCCTTAAGCATCCGAATTTCCTTAGGCACATCATATCCATTATAGGTAGAATTTCCCACATCGTAATATATCCTACATGCATCACTACCTATCTTTTCCAAAATCTCTATATTTTGTTGAGCAGACAACATATTTTCAATACCTAATATAATCCCTTTCTCTTTCGCTTTAGGAGCACATTCTTTTAAGCGACTTACAACTTCTTTAACATCATTATCCTTCAACCCATCCTTATCTTTTAAGTCTCCTTTTCCAAAAAAAGCAAGCAGGATTACTTTTGAATCTAGTTCTTTTGCTGAATCAATAGTATCCAAAACCCAATTTACAGCCCGAGGGTCACTGGCTAACGGAGCATCATTCAAAAGTCCCATCGCAATAGAAGGAATTTGTATTCCGGTTTCTTTTTTCTTTACTTTGTATTGTTCTTTCAATTCTGAATTAGCAATGGCGATTTTATCCTCAGGTTTTCCCGCAGAAATCTCAACCCCATCTAAACCTATTTGTCGGGCAAGGTCGAGAGCAGAAGGGCCTTCTGTCCACATTGACCAATCACATGCAGCTATAGAATAATTACTTTTCTTTTCTTCACTAAACAGAGAACTCGTAAGTCCTAATACCGATAACCCGGTTCCCGTTAACCTTAAAAAACTTCTTCTTTCTATATACATTTTATATCTCCTTTCTTTCGGCTATGGGTATCAATTACCATTTCATATAAGTTATTATTTATTTTTATAATTCTATCCAAAATAAATCCATGAAAAAAACTGATAAATTTTTATATTTAAAAAAAAGGAAATAATATGAAGTGGGGAAGAATAATAAATGAACATGGGAATATTACCTATGTTACAGCAAGGGAAAATAACGAGTTATATGAACTTGAAGGAAATCCTTTCGATAACTCATTTCAAATCACAGAAAGAAAAGCAATAGCAAGAAAATGGTTACCACCTGTAGAAGCCCCTGCCATACTTTGTATAGGATTGAATTACAGAGGACATGCCAAAGAAACACAGAAACCTATCCCTGAATACCCTGTCGTCTTCATGAAAAATCCATCTGCACTTACAGGACATTTGGAACCCATAATAATTCCAAGAGTTTGTCGTAATGAGATGGACTATGAAGGAGAACTTGTAATTATCATAAAATCTAACATTAAAAACATAAAAAAAGAAGATGCACATAATTATATTGCAGGCTTTACAATAGGGAATGATGTATCCGCAAGAAAATGGCAAATGGAATTGGGAGGAGGTCAATGGGTGCGAGGAAAAAGTTTTGATACCTTTGCACCTATAGGACCTTTTGTCCTTCCTATGAACAACATAAAGAGTGCGTGTTCTTTTCAAATCATAACTAAAGTTAATAATCAAATTGTACAAACCGGAAATACTTCTGACATGATTTTTTCTCCTTATGAATTGGTATCCTTTTTAAGTCAGGACACAACATTAAAAGCAGGCACCCTTATTTTTACTGGTACCCCTTCTGGTGTAGGTTGGGCTCGCTCTCCAAAAATAATCTTGTCAAAAGGGGATGTAGTTGAGATTCACATTTCATCGATTGGCGCCCTAAAAAATACCGTCACTGAATAGAATTATCAAATAAAAATCAGCACGCAGGAAATTCCCGCGTGCTGAATGTGTAAATAAAATGAATTGTTTTTTATTCTGCTATATCAAATACACGCATAATTGCAGCAAGTTCTGCAACCATCGGTGGTTCCCCCGGAAAACGCACAAAGGATACATGACCATCCATATAAAGAATATTACTTCCACCAGGAATATGATTAAACTTAGCCACCTGGTCAGATACATTATCCCACATTATGAAGATAGAACTTTGGGCTTTCGCACTTGCCGCAGGATTATTTATATCTGTTATCAAGAAACGCTCGATACCCTCTCTCAACCGATATACAATAGAGCCACCTCCATTCCCCAATCCTTGCGAAACTTGCCTGTCATTGTCTGCTTCTCTCATAAAGCCATTGGCATCATTTGCAAGAAAATAGGGTCTTAATTTATCAATCATATCCTCCATAACTTCTATAAACTGAGCAGCACCTTCCGTAATAGAGGGGTCGAGTGGATTGCCAATTATCGTTGCCAAAGCCTGTAATGCGGCTGTGGATTTTTTTGGATATTCACCTCCACAACGGTCAAACACAAAACAAGCGTATGTATAACTTGCATCAATTCCTTCTACTCCCTCCTGACGGTTTCCATCAATTTTTCGTATCATTGTAAATTCTTTCGTCTGAGGGTTAATAAAGTTATCTAATCTATCTTTTGCATCCGATGGACAGAAAATTATTGCTGGGTCTGTAAGATATTCGGGATAGATCACATTTATTAAAGGACCAAAAGCCATACAAGGACGGGCTCCGCAACCCAACTCTAATTGACTTGGTGGAAATTTTCCTCCTGGAGACTCATTTGAATACATTTTAAAAACAAGTCCCCATTGTTTTAAATTATTCTGACAGGAAGAACGGCGAGCCGCTTCGCGTGCACGAGCCAACGCCGGCAACAGAATTGCAGCGAGGATACCAATGATAGCAATAACGACTAACAATTCGATGAGCGTGAAACCAGTTTTTTTCATTTCTATTCTCCTTTGTTTAGATTAAATTTTATAATTGGTGGAACCAATTAGTATAATATATCAAATATTTATTTAAATGTCAAGTCAAAAACTATAATTGGTGGAACAAATATGAAAAACAAAAAAGTTGAAAAAAAACCTGTCTCAACCCGAACTAAATGGATTGCAGACGAATTATCTCGAAAAATCATAAATAAACAATATAAACCTGGAGAGAAGTTACCTACGGAACGGGAATTAGCCGAACAGTTCAAAGCAACACGACATAGTGTTAGAGAAGCACTAAAAAGATTAGAGGCATTAGGTTTGGTCAAAATCCGACAGGGGTCTGGTATTATCGTCCAGGATATTGACCTGATTGGTGGTCTGGAATTATTTGATACTTTAATTCGTGATGAAAACGGTAAAGTTAACCTGCCCCTCCTGAAAGATATTCTCGAATTCAGAGACAATATGGTGCGACAGGTAGTCCGCCTCGCAGCAGAAAGACACACTCAGGAAGAACTTGATGAACTTCGTTATCTATTTCAGAAAAGGAAAACAATAGTATATAACCCAGAGGAACTTCAAAAGGTAAACGAACGATTTTTCCGTCTCTACTCTCAGGCAACGAGAAACAAGATTTATGAACTTTTATACAATACAATGTGGCAAGCCTTTCTTAAAATTAACGAAATGGTGGATATACTCCTTATTGGCAAACAAGAATTAGACCGACTTGCCGAACGCATATTGGAAGCCTTTGAACAAAGAGATGGTGATTTGGCTGAATTATTAATAACCCGTCACCTCGAGTCCGTCCGAAAACAGTTTGAAATAAACTTAAAGGAAACTTCTATGGATTTATAATTGGTAAATACAAGGATCTTTATTATGAAAAAACACAGATACATCTTCTCTGCAATGCCCATTTAGACCCTTGCTGGTTGTGGGAATGGGAAGAGGGAGTTGGAGAGACTCTTTCTACTTTCAAAACTGCAGTAGAGTTATGTGAACAATTCGAAGAATTTATCTTTAATCATAATGAATCGATACTTTATAAATGGGTTGAACAACATGCCCCTGACTTGTTTAAACAAATCCAAGTTCAAGTTCAAAAGGGTAAATGGAACATTATGGGAGGATGGTTTCTACAACCAGACTGCAATATGCCCTCTGGAGAATCTTTCGTGTGACAAATTCTCATTGGAAGAAACTATTTCAAAGAAAAATTTGGAGTAGAACCCAAAACTGCAATAAACTTTGACCCATTTGGACATTCAAGAGGATTGGTCCAAATTCTTGCAAAATCAGGATACAAATATTACCTCTTTGGGAGACCTCATCCAGAAATATTCCCATTACCTGAAAAAGGTTTTCTTTGGAAAGGATATGACGGCTCTGAGGTTATTGCATATCGTTTTATAGGTTGGTATAACGCACCATTAGGCAAAGCGCGTGAAAAAATAGAACAATGGATAACAGAACATCCGGACCATTCAATAGGACTTGTTTTATGGGGCGTAGGAAATCATGGAGGAGGACCATCATTTAAAGACTGCAACAATATAAGAGACTTAATTCAATCCACAAATGAAATTGATATTTTCCATTCAACAACAGATTCTTTTTTTATAGACTTACAAGAAAATCAAAAAACATTTCCCAAAATTGAACGCGACTTAAATCCATGGGCTCCCGGTTGCTACACCTCACAAATTCGAATAAAACAAAAACATAGAAAGTTAGAAAACGACTTATATATGGCTGAAAAAATGGCAAGCACATGCACGATACTGAAACTTCTGGATTATCCATTCGATAAACTACATGAAACATTGGAAAATCTATTATTTTCTCAATTCCATGATATATTACCGGGTTCATCTATCCCTCCTGTAGAAGATACCGCTTTACAAATCTTAGACCATGGATTGAACATAGTGTCTCGTATAAAAGCCCATTGTTTTTTCTCCTTATGTAAATTAAGCGAAGATACACCAGAAGGAACCGTTCCTTTATTTGCATATAACCCACACCCTTTCCCTGTAACACATATTTTTGAAACAGAATTCTGCCTCCCAGATTTTAACTTTGATGATTCTTTTGTCTATCCAAAAATGTATATTGATAAAAATCCAATTCCATCGCAGGTTGAAAAAGAGCACGGAAATGTGGCTGTTGACTGGAGAAAAAGGATGATATTCTTAGCAACACTTCCCCCTTCTCAAATAAAACAAATCAACATTAAAACAGATACAATACTACCACAAAGACCACAACCCGATATAAAAACAAAAAACAATCTGATAGAGGTCTGTGGGAAAAACATTCATGTAGGAATAAACACACTAACAGGGCTCATGGATTTTTACCGCATTGACGACAATAATTTTATACAGTCCTCTGCATTCCTTCCTATTGTCATCAAAGACAATGAGGACCCATGGGGAAGTGAAACTTTAAACTATAAAGAAATAGATGGTTTTTTTTCTTTATTAGATCAAAAAGAAGTACCGAAAATATGTGGTATAAAAAAAGAAGAGTATCCGCCTGTACATATAATCGAAGACGGAGAAGTAAGAACTGTCATTGAATCCATATTTCATTATAATAGTTCATACATCATAATTCATTATAAAATACCGAAACTATTCCCTGAAATAGAAATTTGTGTCCGTGTTTTTTGGTTCGAAAAGAACCGAATGTTAAAACTCTGTATCCCTTTACCCTGGAATGATTCAGAATATATTGGACAGGTCGTCTATGGTAAAGACAAATTACCGGGAGAACAATATGAAGTTGTTTCGCAGAAATGGGTCGCAGGGTATAGCCCAACAAAAAATTTAGCATTGACAGTTATTAATGATGGACTTTACGGCTCTGACTTTGAAAATAATACTGTTCGTCTTACACTACTCCATTCTCCTGCATACTCCGCCCTACCCTTTAAGAACCGCCCATTAGTCCTTCAAGATCGATTTACACCAAGAATGGAACAGGGAGAACGAATATTCCACTTCTGGATAAGAGGTGGCCATGCCGAGGAACGATTCCAAACAATAGACAATGAAGCATTAGCCCACAACGAGAAACCAATGTTCCTTTCTTTTACTCCCACTCAAAAAGGAACCCCTTACCCTCCCGGAATACAAATAGAAAATCCTTCTATTGTGCTTTCTACCTTCAAAAAAGCAGAAAATAGAGATGGTTTTATCTTCCGACTGTTCGAACCCACAGGAAATACACAACAAACAAATATTTCCATTCCCCCACTTAACATTAGTTTTTCAACTTCCCTTAACGGATTTGAAATAAAGACTTTCTACATAGACATTTCACAAAAAAAGTGTTTGAATGCAACTTGTTAGAGCAAAAAATAGAAAATTAAATATATTGGACAAAATCCTTTATTTCCTTGCGAGGTGGTGCAGATGGGGTATCCGCGGGAAAACCAAGAGGCATTAAAGCAACGAGTACTTTATCCTCATCAAGATTTAATATCTGTTCAGCCAACTTATGGTCCAAAAGACTTACTACTACTGTCCCCAAACCCAATGAATAAGCACATAAGGCTATATTCTGGGCAAAAATACCCATATCAAATAATAACCAGTCCCCGAAACAAGTACAGACATTTCCCTTGTAAAATCCTGCTACACTTTTTTTGGCACATAGACATAGCAAAATAGGTGCTTCAACAATTGCTTTATAGGAAGGGTTTCTTATAGGTAATGTCTTTTGTAATTGTTCTTTTACACTTTCATCTCTCACAACAATTACATGCCAGCACTGGGTATTTGCCCACGATTGAGCCCACCTACCCGCTTCTAAAACAGTATTCAACAACTCATCCGAAACAGGTTTCTCTTGATATTTGCGAATACTTCTCCGTTCTTTAATTAT
>CAKZKR010000054.1 GCA_937124615.1 uncultured bacterium | reverse complement strand
GACTTTAGAAAAGGATGGTGTTGATAATAATTTAAATGGAGTTATTGATGATAGACCTACGAATTTCATGAATCCACTTAATATATTATTTAATGAAGGGGTGGATGAGGGTAGAGTAGAACCCGGTACTACTTATACAAACGGTAGACTTTTCGGTTATGGTTCTTACGAGCAAGGTATGTTACCTGTTTTCCATCTAAAGGATATGGCTACTTTTGGGGGAAATGTTGAAGTGGATTTCATTACAGATCCCTATGATCAGATTCAACCTATAAATGTTACAACAGGATTTAATTATATAGGGAATCCTAATCAAATAGAACCTTATTTTGGAACGGATAACGATCCTCCTCAGTGGAAATATTTTGTAGAAAGACGATGGAATCCGGGGGATTGTGTTGTTGTTTTAATTTATGATGAGATAGGCAATCGAGTAGATGGAGTTTCTTATAACGAACAGGATGTTACAAATCGTTGTATCGATGATATTCTTCCTGCTCCTAACAATAATATGCAATTAAACACCGACTTTTCTTCCTGGTGGATTCCCGATTGTATGTTGTGGGATTTTTATCGTTCATTGAATAGAAAGCATCCGGAACTTAGTGGAGACCGTTTCGGTCTATCCAATCGCTGGGAGGCTACGGATGGTTTCTATGATGATTGGGAAGAATCAACTCATTATTTAGAGCAACTTGTATTTGTATTGTTAGATAATGCATCGCCCAATAATTTCCCCTTGTTTCCATATACCAACAACAGCCCTTATCGCGACAAAAGAGATATTGATTTTGTGATGAACACTTATCGTGGAACTCCGTTAGGAAAATCTTATACAGAAATTGCTTTAAGTGGAAAAGATTTCACATTTCCAATAGTTTCTTTGCCGGATTCTCCTGTAATTAATGGTAGGAGTATTCCATTACTATATCCATATTGGAACACAGAACTTCGGCGTGATTTAGGAACTGTGTATGTCGGTACAATAAGTCAAGTAAAAATACCAATTCAGAAAGAGTATCTTTATTCTTTATATAGAATGAGGGAGAAGTTTACAAATCCGGACTATAGATACTTTTTCGATTTAGGAAGGCAAAACTTAACTCTATATCCATCGGTTGGAAATGAAGCATTCTGGAGACAGGTATGGACAAGTGGGAAAGTTCTCTCATGTCAATTCCAGGGGAAAGATGAACTAAGTCGTATTGTTAAAGGGGCCTCTTCAATGGTAACAACAGCGGAGAAGGTTTTTACTGTTGGTACGGCTGACTTTATTCCAATAAGGCCGAATCCTGCAGAAACAGATGTCTTCCCATCGGGTTCTAATCTTGCGGATATTTTGCGATTTGATTTAGCAAGCAATACCTATCCTGAAGCATGGGTTCCTCTATTTCTGTTCATGCTTCCGGGTGAGGGATATCTTTATCCAAAATTTGTTGATGGTTCGATTTGGAATGGGACATACCCTACCCCATATAACACATTGTTTAATGGACAACCGAATAATAGTTGGTTGTTTGATAATAATACCGTTTTGGGTAGGACACAGATAGATATAAATGATTTAGCTCGACGATGGGAAATTCCCAAACGAATTTTTGCTTATGCGAGTAGTTATAGGACTGTATACCCTGAACAAAATCGACCGGAGGCCTTGTTTATATGGGATGTTAATGATGGGGTGGAAAATGGAGACTATTATGTGTATATAAATGTCGTGAATAATAAACAATTGCAACGATTACAATTATACGATGAGCAAATCCATGCTTCAGGAAATCCCCCTTACGAGTTGTTTTCACAAGAATTTGGCAAACTCTGGATTAACAACGATTATGACCCAACACAGGTGCGGTTGGCTTTAGAGATAATCACAGACCCCGCAAAGGCAAGAGGGTTAAAACCACGAGGCTCTACAGTTGAGACGGGTTTAACCCATCCCGATGATTGGTATAGGACAGAGGTTGGTGGTTATTATGAAGATATTGTTGATTTTCGCCCAAATAAAGATGGTATAATTATATATGGGTCGCAAGCCGCAGCCAGTTGGCAGGCCCAAATGGTTCGTGTTACACAGAAATTTTTAGCGTTACGCGTAAGAAATACAGGGGATGCTCCGTGTTATCTTACCCACATCACTCTAGTTCCTGCAAAGGCTTCTAATCATAAGATTAATGTAAATACAGTTGAGCCGTACATATATGCAGATGGAAGTCGTCGCAGGGTATTTACTTCTCCCATGTGTCTCCCCGGGTTTTATTATAGATCAAACATCCTTCCGAAGAATGGAGATTTTAATAACCCCTTGTATGGAGTGAACCCAATCCCCCAGGTTAATGCAGTCTATTCGGACAATATTACAGACACAGTTCTTTCGGCATTTCAACTGTCATATTTATTAATAGAAAACCGTTCTGAATACCCGGATGGAAGGTATTATCTATCACCTAATGAACTTGCAAATACGATAAAATCAAAGTACCTGCTTCCTTTAAGTGTAAATAATAGTTATAGCGGTAGAATAGCTGATGTGTTATCAAGGTATGAATCGATTGCAGACCACATTAGTGTTCGGTCCGATGTCTTCAAGATAACTGCTTTGGTCCAGTTGGGATATGGTGTGGATAGAAATAATGATGGATGTTACAGTTATCGGACAAATGAAGAATTTGTTGTTCAGTCCGAAGCGAAAGCAAGTGTTATATATGAAAGGAGCGTGCCCGCAGCCCGATATGAGGAGAATTAAAATATGAAAGCACAAAAACAATGGGAAAGAAGTTATATGTATAAGACCATTCGTAAAAAATGGTTAAAAGGCCCTCCTTTAATATCCCTTGTTTTAGGGATTTTATTACTTCCCTGTGCTATGGTTATGGCTCAGGTTATTATCCAACCTGGAGATAATATTGTTAATGTTATCTTAAATAATCCGGCAGAAACTAGTTTTAGGATTGAAGCCGATACCACTACTCCTACCATCTACAACATTAATCAGCCTATTATTGTGAATCGTAATATCACATTAGTCGGGGTTCCTAATTCTTCCAATCCTTCTACAAGCATTTTGCCAACAGACATTGTTATTGCTGGAAATAGTATATTTGCGGGGGTGATAAGAAATGGTGATTTTGAACAGCAACCAAGTACGGCATATTGGAGTGTTCAAATTAATCCTCCAGATCCTGATGATATAGCATATTCCATAATTGAAGAAAACACACTTGCTCTAAGTCCAACCCATTTAGCATTGTTTAAGGGGATAAATGATAATGTAATACCAGACCAGATTAGTCAAGAATTCCAATTTATAGAAGATCCCATAACTACAGACCCATATCTCCTTGCAGGGTATCCCGAAGTGTGGCAGGATATAACCTTCTCAAAAGTTTCATCTGTAGTGGATCTCCTCCAGACAAAACCTATATCTTTTCCTAAGGGAACGGCTCCGTCTGGTATTTCTTATGTGGAAAATACTCAACCCCTTTCTGCCGAATTACCTCTACAACTTCCAAATCTTATTTCTGCAGAACTGCGATTTGAAATTATGCGGAGTAGTGATACGCCAGACCCTGAAGATAGAATTGAGATACTTGTTAAAATGCTAAATAGGGAAGCAAGGATTACTATACCTTTGATGAGTATAATGAACCCCATGGTTTGGATAACACAGGGAGTGAATATAACACAATTAATTCAACAATATAGTGCAGGGGATACCCCTGTTGTGTCGGTTCGAATTTCAAAATTAGGACCGGGTGAAAGTACAGTATATATAGATGATTTACGAGTATTTTTGAATTTAAATCTTATTTCTGTAGAGATCCCTATCTTATGTGGTAGTTTCGATGATATTTTGTGTGTAGGAAGTTGGCTTGGCGAGGGGAATTGGTCAATAGGGCAAGACCCAACGGGCTTGCCAATAGATAGATGTTTAATTATGGGTCCTTCTTTATTGGTATCGAGAGAAGTATGGGTAGAATTGTTTGTTAAAACAAAAATATTTAGCGGGAAAGCAACGGATTCTTTAAGATTTTCTTTTGATGGGATGTTAATTCCATTAGAGATTTTTGTAGAAATTGATCCGGGAAACTGGCTTCCTATTACTGAATATAAACCCAATATGATTCCACATTCAGAAGATTATACTCGTATTTTGTTAAGGGTGCCCGATTCATTAACAAATGATGGGGCAAAACACACAATTCACATTCAAAGTATAGTCTCTCCTTCTGCTTTTTCCCCTGAAAGTCCTAATTATAACACTACCACTTTCAGTATAGATGATGTCTCTTTTTTAGTAGGTCCCATAAATGATTTACAACCGCCAGAAAACGGACTTACTATACCCAATGGGAATTTTGAATTAGGGAATGATGGTTCGTGGGTATTCACGACAAGTGCCGTTATCCCTATCCCTGGACGGGACATCTCGCAGATTATTAAGTCCTCAGGTGGTAATCAATCTCCATTCTGTGCAGAGTTAGGCAATGTTCCCCCCGCGAAATTGTCTTTTTATGTTAAACCTGTTAATGTAGATAGCAGTCAGGACTTTTTTAAAGTCTGGTTAGGTAACGATGAAAATATAATTAATAAAATTGTTTATGATTCCCGTGTATTGGGTATGCCTCCGGAGGGAGTATGGACCAAAATTGAGAGATGGTTAGTTCCCCCATTATTAGATGAACTGGAGAATAGTTTTTCAATTCATGTTAAATCTCGAATCTTTTCAATAAATCCGGGGTCATATATCTTATTCGATGATTTTTGTGTTAGTCCGTATGGTGGGTTAGGTGTTTTAATGAACCCATACGATGTATGTCCCGATAATGCCGTTCTAAATCCCTCATTTGAAACTCATCCTGATACTGCATGGAATAAAAATGCCACAGCTTTATTGATGGGTCCGATTCATTGTTATGACCCTGCTTATCCTGACAATTGCATTTTACCCGAACCCCCTATTACAGGTATATATGCTTTACGATTTGGTTCCATTAATCCACTACCTGTATTAAGTTTTTGGTTAAAGATTTTAGATGCAACCAATAATTCAACCTCTAACCTTGAAGTTTTAGTTGATGGACAGATAATAAAATCAATCAGTGCATCAGATAGTTTTTACAGGAACAATTATGCGTTGGTGTTAATAGAAAGTGAATTACTCCCCTTCCTGGATACTCAAAGGCACGAGTTGATAATACGGGTTTCATCGACGGAATGTGATGTGCCACCTCCTCGTTTTCTAATTGATGATATATGTTTGGGATATGAAATACTAATGCCGGCAATTTCTATAATATGTTTAAATAACATCTTATTAGACCCTGGATTTGAGTCAGGAATGGCTACACCCTGGAATGCAATTCCTGATAAAGGTCAGATTATTCAAGATGGTCCCGCGGGCTTTGTTGATGCCCATACAGGGGTATGGTATGCCCAATTAAAGTCTACGAAATTAGATACACGAATTCTCTATCAAACGGGGATAAATATTCCTGTGAGTGCAACCATGTTACAATTTTATGTTCGTGTTGAAAAGGGGACTTCTCCTGAACAAACAAAATTGAAGGTTTTTTGGGATGATTTAAGCGGTACACCTGTTTGGGTTAAGGATGCTGAAGACCTTGAAGAAGGGGAATGGATACTTCAGGAAGTACCCTTAGCCTCGCTCTCTCCATCTCCACATACCTTGTATTTTGTGTATGAGAATTGTAGAATTCTTGACCATTCCAGATTTATGGTTGATGATATAGCAATAGCCAGAAATAATTTTCCCCTCATAGAAATTCAGAATAATGGTAACTTATGCATAGAAAACCTTACTCTTACAAAGGGTAGTTCCGGTATTTTAAATACAGGGGGCACCAGCAAAGTTTACCGTTGTTTCCTGGGTCCTAATCTGGACAATGGTATTGATATTACTCAAAGTGGAATTGCTACTGTTTCGCAGACTGTAATCCATGGGAACTCAGGTAATGGTATTGTAAATATGGGGACTACTGCAGTCTTGCAGAGTACGATTCGTTCTAACAATGGTATAGGTGTCATGAGCAGGGGAAATGGGAATACTCTTGTTATGGCGTCGTTAATATGGGAGAATACAGGAGGTGGGATATTCTGTGATACCAATGCAAGTTTAGTGAATGGCTGGAATCTTATATATCCGGAAAGTATTATTGGACCGGTACAAGCAATTGGCACTCCAATTTCAATAAATCCTGTCTATATACAATTCCTTGACAACCCATGGTTAGGCAAGTTGGCAACACCTATCCCGGCGAGAGTTTCTCTAGAAGAGATATTAAATTATATCCCATCTATTATAAAACCGAATTTCAATCTTACAAGTTGTATTAGTTCCCCATATGTGGATTTTGAAAATGAAGTTAGGGATGTCCTTAATTTACAAGTTAGTGCCGATGAGGTGACTATTACGGGGGGAGAACTATTATGGGTTTATTGTAAAGTAAATCCTGTTGTTCCTCGTGGTGTTTCCGGAAGAGAAAGAGATATTGGGATTGGGAACGAGTTTACTGTTGAGGTGGGTGTTCAGGGCAATGCAAATCTTAATGATGCTACATTATACCTTGTCCCGGAGGAATATGTCCCTCTTGTTACAAATTCGGCAGACCTATTACTGCAGTTGAATAAACTCCCGGCAGATTTAAAACAAACAGTAACCCCAATTGATACTGATTTACAGAAAGGGAGAAGTATTTTTACGATTACTCAATTGTTTATGAACGATGTTGATAGTGTATTGTTCACGACTAATGGTAGAGCAAGAATTTATTTGAGAGTAAATCAGATTTTAATGGGTATTGCAACGCCAGAAGTTTTCAGGATACGATTCCCTTTGGAAGATACTGAATTTGTCATTGATACCGTCCCGCCTCGTTTAAGAGACAACTTATATGATGGAACTGCCGTGAGTTTTGTAGTTCAAAATAATGATGTTATATCTCCACCAACACAATTTAGTTATCCACCCAATTGGGGACCTGCTTTGCTTAGTCCCCTGGCATATACTTATGGGACTATAAGTAACCAGACAAAGGCGACAGCACAAATATTTTTCAATAACCTACCATCAACAAATCTCCTGTATATATTGCAATCTGCATATTATGACCCCTATCCTGCCGATAACAATGGAATCAGGAGACTCGTTGAAGTATCCGGATTTGTCAATGATAGACCCAGTGTCTCTGCGACATCTGTAAATCCTATAATAGACTTAATTACAAATGGCCCTATATTCACAGGTTTTGAAAATTACAGAGGTTTAGGGTGTACCTTTATTAGCCCCTTAAACGATATAAGTCGGGTATTATTATATTCCCCTAATCCACGGGTCGATTATCTAATTTCTGCCGACCCGTTACAGATAGAATTCTCACAACCATGGCAAACCGCATTAGTACAATGGTGGTGGTCCAATCTCAGTTTTGGAATGGATTGGCATATCCGAATGAGATTTTTAGGAAGAGACTTATCCGGGAATGTCATATTGGAAAGTCCAATGCAACAAGATGCTCTTGAGTTATGGTGGATGAGAGACCCTGTTTTAGAGATTACATCCGCACCACGCACGGGGATGTGGACAAATAATCCACAAATTCAATGGAGGCTGACGAGGAGCGTATCCAGTAAACCTGTGAATTCCGACCCTTGTTTACCTATTTATGGAATTCGTTTATGGTCTGCTATGGACCCCTTCAACTATGAGACATCTTATTGGGAAGTTGTTGATAGGTTTATAGGCCGTTGGGGATGGGTTATTAATCGCGAAAGTCTGGATAAGAATACCCCCATCATGTTTGCGGATGGGACAATAACTACACTTAACGATATTATCAATGACAGACGATATTGTGGTGCTTTGTTTCTGGCAACAATAATCGGTGCAGATGAGGCCGGGAATGTTCAATCTATCCCAAATATTTTGACAGCGAATCGGTTTTACTCTCTAGAAACAGTGAGTGCGAATAATGTACCCTTCTGTATTTGGAGGAATCCCTGTGAATTTGATATTGATACTAGGTTGAATGTGAACTCATGGTGGAATCGTAGTACTGCATTCCCAAATACATGGAGGTTTATCAATTATAATTTTGGAGAAAAAGATTTCGGAACTTCGCGAAGAGTTCCTTTGCCTTCATTGGATAATTCTTGTGATTATCGCGTAGAAGTTAAACTAAATATGTCTTGTGTTCTTCCTTCTGAAGGATTTGTTTCGGGTCGGCGGGGATTTGATATACAGATATATGAAGACTCGAATTTAGTTGCTGGAGGAACAGTAGTAATGTTATATGGAGATACTACTGCGGAAGTGACGATTCCTACAGATTTCTTGTATCCGGACGATGCGAGTGATACATTCACATTAAATTGGTATACTGCCATTCCTGAATTTTTAAATAGACCACCGGACCAATGCAACTTGGCTACGCCTAATGACCGCCTGGGAGATGAAGGTTCCCCTCGATCTGGTTTTAGAAAACGAGAGGTAAAATATGATTTTGTAGTGCGTTCATTTGTACAGGATATGGCCACAGGAGCATTGGTTACAGACAGTACACCGGCAAAAGTGACTGTTATAATATATCCACCAGGTGGTGATAGAGAAAGGTCTTTAACGGCCCCTTCACAACCCAAAGAAGAACAACGGATAAAAATGTTCCAAAGAGAGTAAAAGTGATACTATTAATCTATAGTAGTATATACTTGTTATCATAAATAATAGGTTTATAATTAACGAATGATATGCAGTTATATGAGACGGGCGGTAGTATGGGGTATAGGGTGGGTTGTTTTATTCTCTATTATTTTATCCTGTTCCTCAGAAAAGAAAAAAGAGCAGATGAGTAGTGTAACAATTGATAGTTCTCCAGAACAGGGAGCAACAGTTGTGATATTTGGAGAAGAAAGAGGAGTTACTCCATTAACACTTACAGATTTGCCTCCGGGCTCTCTCGAGGTGATTTTAAAAAAAGAACGATACCAACGGACTGTCGAAACATTATTGCTTCGTCCCGGAGAACATGCACAGTATGTATTAGAGTTAAAGCATTTACAGGGATATATCAACTTTGAAACAGAACCTCCCGGAGCCGAGATTTATTTAGATGGTATAAAAATAGGAAATACACCAATTTTTCGACATCCTGTAAAAATTGGACATAGAACATATAAATTGCAATTAGAGAATTACTATCCTGTTGAAAATGACTTGGATGTTCGAGAAGATTTTCATTATCCAATTAAATATATATTGAAACCCATAGAAGGAACACTGAATATTCTTTCGCGTCCAACAGGAGGATCCGTGCGAATTAATAATATTCCGCAAACACAAAAAACACCATTACAATTACAACTTGTTCCTGGAGAATATTTAGTTACAGTATCTGCAGATGGTTTTCTTGAAGAACATACAAAAGTTAACATCCAACCGAATCGAGAACAATCGATAACACTTGTATTAAAAGAAGGAGAAACCCCACCTGGCATGGTACTTGTACCGGCGGGGGAATTCATTATGGGTGAAAATGACCGTTCTCCTGATGAGTCTCCGAGAAGGAAGGTTTTTGTTTCTGCTTTTTATATAGACAAATATGAAGTAACAAACGAAGAATTTAAAAAAGTTTTCTCGGACCATAATTTTCCAAAAGGACAGGAACGCTATCCTGTAACCGGTATTTCATGGGACCAGGCAGTTTCGTATGCTACGAGAGTAGGTAAAAGATTACCAACCGAAATTGAATGGGAAAAAGCGTCTCGAGGAGAAGACGGTAGAGAATATCCATGGGGAAATGAGTTTTCGTCCGCTTTTTGTAATACAAAAGAAAAAAATCTTGACATGCCTTCTCCTATTGGAAGTTATATTGGTGGGGTTTCTCCGTATGGCTGTTTTGACATGGCTGGGAATGTATATGAATGGGTATCAGATTGGTATCAACGATATGAAGGGAATCAGTCTATTCGTAAGGAATATGGACAAATTTATCGTGTTTTAAGAGGTGGTTCTTTTATGACAGACAAGTTCGATGTAAGATGTGCTCGTCGTCATTTTGATAGGATGGACGCCACCCGTGCTGATTATGGCTTTCGATGTGTGAAAGATGTCCCTAAAAATTAGTTTTCAGGGGAAATATAAAATACAAACAAGGGTTTGTTTTGTGTAATTTACATTAAAAATGTATTAAAATAGTATGTCAAGAAAAAATGGATAGATAGAAAAATAAATTATTTTTGTCAATAATTTTCTTGACTTTAGAGTTGATTTGTAATACAATTATTAACATAGGATGTTAAAGTGTAAAAAATGAAATGTTGAAAAGAATTTATTTAGAACTGAAAGATGTAGTAAAATAAGAATATAAAGGAATAGTTTAAGAATAAGATATGCCAGTATATACGACGAGAAAAGGAAAGAAAAGAGTAGTTGTCGAGATAGGAACTTCTGCAGTTCGCCTTTGTGAATTCAAAAAGACAAAGAGTGGTTTGCAGTTGATAAAATATTTTGAGAAACCTATTGCAAATGATTTTCGAATTGATGAGGAAGAGAGAAAAGATTTAAGAAAAAAAGCCGTTGCAGACCTTCTTAAAAAAGCAAAAGTTAAGACAAAAAAATTAATGTTAGCGGTCCCGGGGCAATCAGTATTTGTTCGAGTTCGTTCTCTCCCGCCTGTTGCAGAAAGGAAGGTTGACCAGATTGTCAGATATGAAATACAACAACAAATACCATTTGATTTAAAACAGATAGCCATCGATTATCAAATATTGGACCATCCTGAGGGGGGTGGATATGAAGTTTTGATGGTTGCTATTAAAACAGATGTAGTCGATAAATATTTATCAATTGTTGAAGGATTAAGATTAAAACCAGAAGTTGTAGATGTTATTCCCTTTGCTTCATATAGTTGGCTCAAATATAATGGTGAGTTGCATGCACATAGTGAGTGTGTTGCGGTTGTTGATTTAGGGGCATCAACAACAAATATCGTTGTTGAAAGAGATGGTATATTCCGGAATACGAGAACATTAAATATTGGTGGAAACGACATTACTCAGGCTATTGCGGATACTTTTAATATAACTTTTGAAGAAGCGGAAAAAATCAAATGTGAAAAAGGCTTTGCTCCTACAGGGAATCCCCAAATAGATGGTAAAGGGGGAGAATCCATAGGACGTGTATTGAACCGTCTGGTGAATGAGATTCAAAGATCTTTTTCTTATTTTCGTTCTCTTCCTGGAGGAGGTCAGGTAACACGCATATACCTATGTGGAGGAGGTTGTGCACTCCGAAATATTGTTCCCTACCTACAGCGGGCACTTGGGATAGATGTTCGGATAGCCCAGCCTTTAAGTGGAATTACAATTGGTCCCGATGCTCAGGAAGTAGCACAGCACCCTGAAAGAAGTTGTGTCGTTTTGGGGTTGGCTCTCCGTAACTGGGAAAATACCGCATTGGAAATAAATCTTATTCCACCACGCATAATTGAAATGCGAAGGCGGAAAGAACAGGCCGTGTACTGGGCTTTATCAATGGTTACACTTGCCCTGATAATGGCATCTGTGATTCCAGTTCATGCGGCACAGAATAAATTTGTAAAGCAGAGAATAGAAGAACTTCGTCGATATGTTCGGATGTATGACCCCGAAGTAGCTCAAAATCCGACCATTGTCTCTCCGCTAACGCAGGAATTAAGAGGGGCAAGAATGGAAATTGAGAGTCTAACTAATAAGGTAAAAGCCCTTGATAGAGCTGTTTATGGGAGAAGATTTTGGCTGGATGAAATGTCTTTAATTATTTCTGCAAGGCCCCCTCGAACGGATAAGGATGGAGTTTGGTTTAGTTCAGTCGAGACCGTTTTTGTACAAAAATCCCAAGCAGAACAACCCATACCTCCGGGTAGGAATATTCCGGGAATGCCTGCTCCAGTACAACAACAGACTCCTGTTAATATTGTAGGTTTTCAAGGAATTGGTTCTCGTGGACCTATGGTAGGAATGGGAGGATTCGGTGGAGGTGGTATTTTTAGAAGGGATTCCGAACCACCACCAACTCCGGCACAACCAACACAAGGGACTCAACAATCCCCTCAGCTCCCGCGTTCAAATGGATTCCGCATTATGGGGTTAGCTACTTCAGATATGATTATCAAAACATTTGTTGATAATCTGAAAAAAGCCTCAATTACTCTTCCTGAGGGTGTTCTAAGAATAAAAGAAGTTTATTTTTCAGAAGCCAGTGTACAGATTACTTCATGGAATTCATTATATAATGCTCAATCAGCATTTCAAGGTAGTTTAACCCCCGGGATGGGAAGTTTTGGAGCCCAACAGCGATTGGGTGGATTCCCTCAACAGACAGGACAAACTACTACATTTTCAGCATCAGGACAAAATTTATTTACTTTTGTCGTTACAGTGGAATTTGAGAGAGTATCTGTACAACAAGTGGAATCAGGAGGAGGGGCCGGGACATGAATATAACCATCTCTAAAGGAACTTTGATATACATTACGGTATTGATTCTCTCTTTTCTTCTGTTTGCAGGGGTTTACTACTTTTTTTTACAAAAACAACTTGCAGCCTATAAGAAAGATGAGGATTTAAAGAGAACTTATGAGACAGCCTTAAAGGATTTAGAACAGACCTTCTCTCGAACAGATCCCGAAGTATTAATTCGCGAATGGAGAGCTCAAGTAATTCCATGGGAAGAGGCATTGAAGAATAGGTCAAGTTTCTTTAACTTGAGTAATTGGACAGACCATGAAGTTCCTCCCCAAGAGGGTGTTATATTGAAATTCTGGTATGAAGAACAGGCTCAAAAGATGGTTAAACAATTATATGAAAAAGTTGGCGAGAAGATGGGTCGTTACGATTTATTTCCCCAGGATATACGAAAATCTTTAGGAGTTCTAACTCTTGATGAAATATCTCGAATGGATGTTACGGAACAATTAGTGAACAAAGAATTGGCCAAGCTTGCTTTTGGAATAAAAATGTGTGAATATCTGCTAGATGCTAAAATGACGAGTATTGACGATATTGTTTTTTGGCCACCGATTTTACAACATCCGAATTTTGAAAAATTGTTGTCATTCTTTGTTTTTGGAATTCGTTGTACGATGACAATGAAAGATTTTGCCAATTTTGTAGAACAGAAATTAAGATTAGCAGACCGTTATTTCCATATTAATGCTATTAGAATTCAGTATCCCTATATCGCTTATAATGTAGAACCGTTACTCCAGATAGAGATGGTGATCTCACAAGCCAATTATAAACCTCCCCAGGAGGTAGGTGCGGATATCCGATTGCAATACCAGGCACAAATGGGAGTGGGTGGACAGAGACGGCAAGGAGTACAGGAGACTACAACTACAGAGCAGGTGGGATTTGCAACAAAAGCGTGGAAATGGTTCAAACGATATATATTATATACAAATTAAAAGAAAAATATGTTAGATAAGATACAAAAAATAGGAATATGGTTTTGGTGGAACAAAGAGAGATTTGTATTGCTTATACTGGTAGGAATTTTAGGCTACCGGGTATATGTAATTGCGTATCCACCTCCACCGGAAAAGGAGGAAGTGTATTCCCCTCCAAGGAAGGAGGTTCCAGATGAACTCAAACCTCCGATGCCACCATTGCCTCCTGCATTGTCCATACCGGGTACCTATGCTGCTCTATGGCGTGAGAATCCATTCTGGTATTTTGCCGGTGAGACTACGGGTTCACAAGGGAAACAGCAAAATATTACAGAAAAAGATCTCGGGATTACATTACTTAACATTCGTCAGGTGGGGGACCGCTGGCGTGCTCAACTACGCACCCGTTCTACCACAAAGTGGTATGACGAAGGAGAAGAGTTCGAACAATTTATTCTTGAACAAGTTAATCCAGATGATAAAACAATTGTTATATATTCAGAACAATATGGAAGAAGATTTACACTACAAATGCGAAGATAAGGTAGAAAAAAAATGAAAAAGGTATTTCATTTATTAGATAATTATAAATATAACAATAACTTCCAAACGGTTAACAACAAAAGACCACGGGAGGAAAAATTACGAATGCGTACCATGAAAAATCTTCATTTAGGGTTAATGATGTTCGTATTAAATATGACAGTCATATTTCTTATGACTATAAATAGTGCTCGAGCACAAACCGTTTCAGAGGAGGTTTCTTCTATCTCTCCTGTAACGATACAAGAAGCATCCTCATCGGATGCTTCTGCTGAAAATAAATTGACAGAAGATAACGCCGAAACATATTTTCGCAGAGGTGTCGGTCTATATAAAAAGGAACTTTATCGCGAAGCCCTAACAGAGTTTAATCGGGCTCTTGCTTTAGATCCTAATCATGAAGAAGCACAGGTTTATCAGCAGAAATGTAACGCCCAACTTCAATTATCAGTTGGAGAAAAAACAGAGACAGCCCCACCTCCAGCCTTTGAAACATTTCAACCAACACAGCCGGGCGAGATGCCTGAGAAGACAGCGGATGAGCTAAAGAAAGAAAGAGTTCAAAAACTACTTTCTGATGCACAGCGGTATATGGAGGCCCAAAAGTTTGATATTGCGGTAGAAATTTATAACAACATCTTATTGATTGACCCTAAAAATGATATTGCTCGTGAGGGGCTTCATCAGGCGACAATTAAACTTCATCAACAGTCCATAAAGGACTCAGAAAGAAAAGTTACGGAAGACCGTGCGAGAATCAAGGACTTTATTGAGAAACAAAAGCAACTTCCCGAAGGTGCTGATGCACGAGGGATAAAGCCTTACAAGTTTACAGTTCCTGAAATTGAAGAAGAATTGGCTCCTGTAACGAAAGTAAGTGAGTTAGAAAAAGCATTAGATTCAATTGTTAGTATTGAATTTGAGGATATTCATATTAGTGAAATTACAACATTTATTTCAGATAGTTATGGTGTTAATATTGTTATTGATAATCGAGCAGTAGAACCTCCAACAAAGCAACAACCTCAGCAGGCAGGTGGTCAACCTGCTCAACCTGGTGCTATGGGAATGCCTGGAGCACCGGGACAACCTTTTGGTGCTCCCGGGGGAATGCGTCCACCTATGGCAGGTCCGGGCGCAGGTCCCGGTGGTGTTGGTTTGAGAACAGGACCGGGCGTAGGTCCTGGTGGCGGACTTCAGGGTGGAGGATTAGGTGCTCCCTATGGTACTGTACCTGGACAGACGGGGATTGGAGTTTCATCTGATGTTTATTACGGAACGAAGTCTGATGGTATTGTCCCCTATATTAGCCTTAAAGATGTTACATTACGCGAGGCATTGAAAGCGCTGTTACGTCCATTAGGTTTGGATTTCTCTGTCCAGCCGGGTTTTGTCTGGATTAGTAAACCCGAAATTATTCGTCAGGAAAGTTTTGAATCTTTAGAAACTCGTTTCTATGAAATGAGGAATGTTGGAGCGGACCGCTTGTTTAAGTTAGTATTGAGAAATCCGTTCGGTGGTGTTGGTGGTATGGGAGGTATGGGAGGTGGTGGTATGTATGGCGGTATGGGTAGTTTTGGTGGAAGAGGTTATGGCGGTGGAATATATGGCGGTGGCATGTATGGAGGTGGCATGGGTGGAATGTATGGAGGCGGTATGTATGGCGGAATGGGCGGTTATCGAGGTGGCATGGGTGGCATGTATGGAGGTGGCATGGGTGGAATGTATGGCGGAGGTATGTATGGTGGATATGGAGGCGGTATGTATGGCGGAATGGGCGGTTATCGAGGTGGCATGGGTGGCATGTATGGAGGTGGCATGGGTGG
>CAKZKR010000053.1 GCA_937124615.1 uncultured bacterium | reverse complement strand
GACGAGTCAGACGAGTCAGACGAGTCAGACGAGTCGGACGGGTTAACTGATGGAAGAAAAGTACGACTCGAGTTTATCGACCAGGTCCACCCGCAGAGTGGCTATTTTCAAGTCATTTAAATTTAGAAATTGTGTTGAAGGGTGTTGTAGAAACACAATATTTTCTGTTTGTGGGAAGAAGTTATAGTTCTCGCGGGAGACAATTAAATTAGATAGGCAGAGGATATGCGATTGCGTTCGGAGTTCTTCTATTGGGTTAAGGGATGTGTCATGGTGAGAGAAAGCCAGAACAGCAAATTCGTCCGGTATATCCCATTTCTGAAGAACATACAAACTTACTAAGGGATGAAACTGCATTAAAACTTCTTGGGTGAGTTGTGGGCTTGAGATGAGTTGAGAAAAGGTGGGAGACTTTACATCGTTCAGGATTTGAAGCAAAACGATATGTCCAACATCGTGAAGCAGTCCGGCGAGAAACATAATTTCGGGGTGTGGTTCTGCTACGAGAAGGGCTAATTCGTAGGAGGTGTGGGCGGTTGCGATGGAATGTTTCCAAAGTTTCTGAAATTGCTTGTTTAATCCTGGATTTGAGGATTGGAAGACCTTTTGACTTGCATAGACCTGGGCTGTATTTGTTAAGACTTGTAAGCCCAGTCGTGAACAAGCGGTCAGAAGGTCTTTGACTTCTTGTAATCCTGCATAGTAGGCACTGTTTGCCATTTTAAGTATTGCCATTGATAAGGAGGGGTCTTTCTTTACTATGGAAACCAATTCTGATAGGGATACATCGGGTTTTTGAATGGCATCCAGCAATTGTTTTCCGATTCGTGGGATAACCGGTATTTTTTCGATGTATTCGGGTAAATGTTCAAAGATTTTAGCTCCGATGGAATTGGGTTGCAGGACAGACCGGACATCGGTGTAGTTGTTAAAAGGAGAGACGATGTTCGTAGTTCCCTGGACTTGTATCCATAGGGGGTTGTTGCATTCTTTACAGACCCAGAGGAACCACTTCCGCATTTTTTGGGGAGGTGATACAATTGCATGACAGAATGGACAGGTTATATTCATATATCGAGCCCTCTTATCTTGTTATGAGCATAAAGTCATGATTTGCCGGATGGAACGCAGATTAAAGGTTCGTGGTGTATGTTTGATAACTTCTTCGTAGGTGGTAGTGCCACGAATAACCTTTGAGATAGCATCTTCTCGCATACTGATAAGCCCTGTCGAGTCTACACTAATCCGCCGTATCTCGTGGGCTGTTTTTTTCTGTAAGATGGCTTCTTTGACATCTTCATTTAAGACTAATAATTCGTAAGCACCGACTCGTCCCCGATAGCCGGTGTAGGAGCAATGTTGACATCCTTTTCCTTTTTTGTATTCATATTCGCGCACTTCGGCATAGTCCAGCCCTAAAGATTGAGCCTCTCTTGCAGTGGGGATATAAGGGACGATACATTTTGGACAGATACGGCGAAGGAGTCGCTGGGCTAATACAGAGATAACGGTTGAAGAAATAAGGAAGGTTTCGATGTCCATATCGATTAAACGCAAAAGACCGCCAATGGTATCTTCTGTATGGAATGTGGAGTATACTTTGTGTCCGGTAAGAGCCGCCTGGATGGCTACCTGAGCGGTTTCCCGGTCGCGAATCTCGCCGATAACGATAATATCGGGGTCTTGACGGACAATTTCGCGTAATGTTGAGTCGAAGGTACGGTTTACTTTCTCGTTAACGGAACATTGGATAATCCCGTCAATAGTGAATTCTACAGGGTCTTCTGCGGTTATGATTTTTCGTGAGATGTCATTTGAGTAGGCAATGCTGGCGTATAAGGTGGTTGTTTTTCCGGAACCGGTGGGGCCGGTAATGAGCACAACACCGGTGGGTAAATCTAATACATCGTAGCGGTATCGTTCTAACATTCCGCGGTTCATGCCTAATTCATCCAGAGCCACCAGTGCGAGTTCTTTGTTAAGGACTCGCATAACTGCGGATTCGCCGTAAACGGTTACATAGATAGATAGACGCAAGTCGATGTCTTTCCCTTTGTATGGGAACAGGATGCGTCCCCCCTGGTGTCGTTGATGCTCGGTGATATTGCAACTGGCCATGATTTTGATACGGGAGATGAGTCGCGGTAGCATGGTCAGGGGAAGATCTGTGTGGTAGACCAAGACACCATCGATTCGGTAGCGAATTCTTATTTTATCTGCCATGGGTTCGATATGAATATCGCTGGCCCGGCGTTCAATAGCGGTTATTAATAAGTGGTCTACCAATTGGACGATATTGTCTTCTCCGACACGGGTTTCGCCGGGGGCTTGAGTTGTTTGTTGTCGGTATTCTTCGAAGGCATGGAGGGCTTCCTGAATAGCATCATGGGGTCCTAATGCGATGTTGTATTGTCCGGGGAAAATGTCTTGTATGGCTTCTTTTGCCTGTTCGTTGTGAATATCGCTGACTACAATTGTAATGCTTCCATCTTCTTCTTTTGAAAACGGAATGAAGTTGTATTTTCGTAGATATGCAGGGGAAACACCTTGTAGAAGTCGTGGGTCAATCATAGGGAATTCAGGTTCAATAAAGGGAACTCCCATTTGATGGGCTAAATTACGGAGCAGGGTTCGTTCATTGATAGCCCCTAATTCGATAAGAGCCTCTCCTAATCGGATACCGCGTTCTTTTTGTAAGGCTAAAGCAGAGTTTAAGGTTTCGGGGGTAATAATTCCTTGTTCTAATAGCAAATCCCCGAGGCGGAGGTTTCCCCCGTGTTTGGTAATGGCCTGATTAATGGCTTGTCGTGTAGCATAGCCTAATTCGATTAACACATCGCTGAGGTGTTTGGGTTGTTCCAATAAGTTCTGTATTCGCAAAGCCCGTCTCAATTGGTCTTCTGTAATAATTCCTTCCGCAACTAAAGCCTGTCCCATCGGTGAACTTAACTTACCCTCAGCACTCTGGCTCATACATGGCCCTCATAATAAGTGTTAACTATTCATCCTTGATGTTTATAAAAATATTATGAAAAAATGGAGGTTTTTTTTTCAAACTGTTTTTCTGAAGAATTATGTTTCATTATCTAATAGGAAAAGCAATTCATATTTTATCTACCGATTTTATTTTGATAGGTTTCTTCGAATGTTGAGTAACTCTTTCATTACATTAGCGAGATTCCCTTGATATTCTTTGGTTCCAAAAGCGTCGTGTAACTGACGGTATAGTTTGTATAGTTGATTGTAAATTTGTTGGTTTTCCGGGTTGGGTGTATATTTTGAGGATTGGACACCTGTCATTTCATTCACTGCGGAAGCAAAGTCAGGGTGTCCACCGCCTTCGGAACCGGCGACGACAGCCCCACAGATGGCGGAGCCGAGGGCACAGGTTTGTTGACTGCGTGAGATTTCCATAGTTTTACCCATGACATCGGCAAGGATTTGCATGACAAGAGGATTTTTCATAGCGATACCACCGCAGTTAATAACGCGTTCGGCTTTTAGTCCGTATTCTTCAAATCGTTCCATGATGACCCGTGCGCCAAAAGCCGTGGCTTCAATCCAGGCTCGGTAAATTTCTGCAGGGCGTGTTATTAGGGTAAAACCGACTATGGCTCCTGTCAATTGTGGATCAACGAGAATGGTGCGGTTGCCATTGTGCCAGTCTAATGCTAATAGTCCGGTTTCGCCGGGTCTGAGTTTTTCCGCTTCCTCTGTTAATTTTTCGTGGGAACCTTCGATAGGACCTCCGGGTTGAATGTATTGGACAAACCAGTTGTAAATATCCCCGAAAGCAGACTGTCCCGCCTCTAAACCGAACATGCCGGGGAGAATGGATTCGGGAACGATTCCGCATAGACCGGGAATGTCCGGGAGAGGGGCGTCCATCGGTGCAACCATCATGTCGCAGGTGGAGGTGCCGACTATTTTGGTAAGAACACCGGGAGCAATCCCGCAGCCGACAGCGCCGAGATGAGCATCAAAAGCGCCCACTGCAACGGGGATACCTGTGGGTAATGACAATTTTTCGGCCCATTCCTGGGTTAGTTCACCGGCCTTGTCTTTTACGCAATGGAGGATGTCGGGAAGTGTCTGGCGAATTCGGGCTAATTCGGGGTCGAGAGAACCTAAAAAGGTTTCGTCGGGATAGCCATGCCAGGATGGATTCGCCATGGCTTTATGTCCAGCGGCACAGATACACCGTTTTATTTTGTCTGGATGTGTGGTACCTGTTAAAACCGCGGGTATCCAGTCTGCACATTCGACCCATGTATAGGCAGAGGTAAAAACTTTGGGTGCAATGCGTCGGCAATGGAGGAGTTTTGACCAAAACCATTCGGAGGAATAGGTGCCCCCACATTTAGCGAGGAAATGGGGTCTTTGCTGTTTGGCCTGTTGTGTAATCTCGTCGGCTTCTGCATAGGAGGTATGGTCTTTCCAGAGCCATGCCATTGCATTGGGATCGTTTGCAAACTCGTCATGGAAAGCCAGGGGCGTTCCCTCGCGGTCTAGCGGCAGAGGAGTGCTTCCTGTAGTATCTACACCAATCCCTATAATCCTATCGGGGGAAAAATTGGGTTTGTTGGCTTTTGCGTCTTCTATGGCTTCTTTGACGACCTGTTCCAATCCCAGAATGTAGTCTTCAGGGTGCTGACGGGCAAGATGAGGGTCTTTGGGAGATAGTATAATCCCTTGTTCCCCATGAGGATAATTGAAGACCGCGGTTCCAATTTCTTCGCCGGTGTGAACATTTACAATTAAAGCACGAACCGAGTTTGTTCCATAATCCAGACCAAGGGCATAGGTATCCTTCATAATACGGGTGCTCCTATTGTTCAGGTTTTTATTTTGTTGTTTTATTTATCTTACCTGTTTAGGCACCTAAATTTAAACCTGAACGGTATAGATATAGATTAGTAGGAGGTCTCGTCTAATTTGACAGGTCCGCGGAAGACCCAATAGACATACCCGGTATATGCAAGAACAACTGGTAGCACCGTTAGGACAATGCCTAACATGATAGCCAGTGTCTTTGGACTGGATGCGGAATTGTATATATCAAAACTGTATGAAGGATTTAGTGAAGAACGGACAAGATAGGGGAACATATTAGATGCGAAAATAAGGATAATGGAAGCGATGAAACCTGTATTGCTGAAGAAAGCCTTTGTTCCTTTTTCCTGCCATGAAAGCCAGAGGGTTAGCCCTAACATAAGTACAGCAAGTAGTCCCAGAATAGAAGTAATCACACGGGGTCTTGCCCATGCTACTGTGGAGAAACTAATCAGTGTAAGCACGGCAAAAAGGATAAGGACTGTAAAACTTAAGAATTTTGATATTCTCTTTATTTGATAGTTCAGTTCGCCTTCGGTTTTTATTTGGAGGTAAAGGGAGCCATGTAAAGCGAAAAGGAATATGGCAAATAATCCTGTAACTATTCCTAAAGGATTCAGGAATGTGAGAAGGTTTCCCTGAAAAATCCCTTTTTCGTTGATGGCTATTCCTGCCAGAGCATTTCCGCTGGCTACACCCAAAAGTAGAGTTGCCACAAGACTGGATAGTGAGAAGAGTACATCCCAGATGTTCTGCCATAATGAAGATTCCACTTTGCTTCGAAATTCCATAGATGCGGCACGGAATATTAAGGTGCAGAGTAGCAACATAAAAGGTGTATAGAATGCAGAAAATACAACGGCATAGGCCGTAGGGAATGCGGCAAATAAGGCTCCACCAAAGGTGATTAACCAGACTTCGTTTCCATCCCAGACAGGACCTATAGAATTCATTAAAATTCGGCGATGTTCGTTTTTTCTTGTAAATAGATGTAAAATGCCGACGCCTAAATCGAACCCTTCCAGAATGGCATAAACCATGAGCAGGACAGTCATTAATACAAACCAGATTACATTGAGTAACATAGAAAACTCCTCTGTTTAATAAGGTTTAATGGTTTATGATTTCAGGACCTTTTTTTATTTTCTTGATGAGGATAAATATATAGAGGATAAATAAGACCGAGTATATGGTGGTAAACATTATTGTAGAGCCCAAAACTTGACTTGCGGATACGCCCGGAGATACTCCGTCTTTTGTTCTAAGGAAGTCCTGAACAATCCAGGGTTGACGCCCTACTTCCGCGGCAATCCAGCCGACCATATTGGCTATATAGGGCAAAGGTAATGAGAATACGAAAATCCATAGTAGCCAGCGGAAATCAAATAATTTCCCTTTCCACCAAAGAATTAGGGCGAATGTTGTTAATGCAATGAAAAACATTCCTAAACTTACCATAATATGGAATGTGAAAAAAGGTAATTTCACAGGGGGCTGGTCTTCCGGAGGAAATTGGTCTAATGCGGTAACGGGTTTGTTAAAGTTGAAATGGACAAGGAAACTTAAAAAACCAGGAATTTTTATACCATAATCAACCTTTTTTTCTTTTTCATTGGGTATCCCAAATAGGTAGTAAGGGGTACCTCCCTCGGTTGTTTTGAAGTGCCCTTCGAATGCGGCTAATTTGGCGGGCTGGTATCTGGCAACGATTATAGCCTGATGATGTCCTGCCAATAATGTGAGGTAGGCTCCTATGATGCCAAAGACAAGAGCAATTTTTAGAGACCTGCGAGCGAATTCTTCATATTTGCCTTTCAGTAGGTAGTAAGCGGAAATCCCCATTACGAAGAAGGAGGCGTTTAACATAGCACTAAAGATAACATGGGAATATCTCCCTACGGTAGAGGGGTTGAAAAACATCTGCCAGAAACTGGTAATTTCAGCACGGGGTCCCAGGGGAGTTTCTACAATATGAAATCCGGCGGGTGTGTGTTGCCAGGAATTGGCAACAATTATCCAGAGGGCAGATAAGGTCGCTCCCAAAGCAACCATAAATGTTGCGATGAAATGAGCCCTTTTTGAGACGCGGTTCCAGCCGAATACGAGTATTCCTAAAAAGGTCGATTCAAGAAAGAAGGATATGAGTGCTTCAGCGGCTAAAGGAGAGCCAAAAACATCCCCAACAAATCGGGAGTATTCGGACCAGTTGGTGCCAAATTCAAATTCCAAAACAATGCCTGTTGTAACTCCCATAGCGAAGGTTACCGCGAAAATATTAGTCCAGAACCTTGCCATTTTATCGTATAATTCTTCACCTGTTTTTAATCTTTTATAAGACATATAAACCATAATCCAGCCTAATCCGATAGTAAGAGGGGGATAAAGATAGTGAAACATGGCTGTCAAAGCAAACTGAATACGGGCTAACATAAGAGCGTCACTGAACATAAATAAAAACTCCTGTCTATGGGTTGTTTTACTTCGGTATCATTATATTTTTATTGGATAATTGCTATCAATATTTAGACCCTCACAGGGAAGATTTTTTGCTTTTGTGTAAACAGCATGGATTGATAAAATTCTCTTAGTCCTATACATAAACAACTTGTTGATTTATTTTATTTCCTTTTTTGGTTCGGACGAGTCGGACAGGGCAAAGGTTTTTTGTAGGCTATTTGAGGTGTGTTAATATTAAATGAACTGTTCCGAAATGAATCCGGATATAGTAATAGGAGAAATTGTTATGGCAGTAGGAATTTTAATTGCTGTTCTGGTATTTCTTGTGCTTTTAGTGTTGTTCTTCATTGGCACATACAATCGGCTGGTCCGATTGCTGAACGAGGTGAAAAATGCTTGGTCTCAGATTGATGTGCAATTAAAACGCAGGCACGACCTTATCCCCAATTTGGTGGAAACGGTTAAAGGTTATATGCAACATGAACGGGCGACCTTAGAAAATATAACACAGGCACGAAATCTCGCTATGCGTCCCGGTTCTGTTAGTGAGCGGGCGCAGGCAGAACAGCAACTTACCCAAGCATTGCATAATTTTTTTGTTGTCGTGGAAAATTATCCTGACCTGAAAGCAAACCAGAATTTTTTGGCATTGCAGGAAGAATTGACTTCTACGGAAAACCGTATTTCTTTTGCTCGGCAGGCTTATAATGATGCGGTTATGAATTTTAACAATGTAATCCAGATGTTTCCGACGAATATTGTAGGGTCTATGTTTGGGTTTAAAGAGCAGAGTTTCTTTGAAGTCGAAGATGTGGCGGAGCGGGCTGTTCCGAAAGTTTCTTTTCAATAGTCCGATAGAGGGATAAAAGAGCGGAGTATGTTTGAACTTATTCGCCAAAATAAACGCCGTTCAATTTTGCTTGCTATCCTTATGCTTTTGTTTATGCTATTGACGGGTTATATTATCGGTGCCTCTTTTAGTTTTGCATACTATTTTATAAGTGAACCATATGCTTTTTCCAACGAAGGGCCGGGGGTAAATCCATCACCTCAGCAAACTGTTCCTGAGTATCCTTTAAATCGGTATTCATCCCGTACTTATCAAAGACCGTCAATGACCTATGAAGAGGTACAGAATTTTATATGGTTGTATTGGGGACCGCTGGGAGCCTTTGTTGCTTTTGTTGTGTGGTTTATTCAGATGTTATTTGCTTACTATTCAGGGGGGAATATGCTGTTGTCTATTAGTAAGGCGATAAAAATTGAAAAGGTAGACCATCCACAGTTGTTTAATATTGTTGAAGAGATGAAGATCGCTTCTCGCCTGCCTGCTATGCCTGAAATTTATGTGATTGATGACCCGTCGATAAATGCTTTTGCAACGGGCCGGTCGCCGGAACATTCTGCTGTGGCGGTAACGCGTGGGCTGTTGAATAATATGAACCGCGACCAGATACAGGGAGTTATTGCTCATGAAATTAGCCATATTACCCATCGGGATACTTTATATATGACGATTTTAGCGGTTTCATTAGGCACGATTATATTGTTGGTTGTGGGATTGCGTGAAATAATTGGGGCGGGTATTCGGGGGTCTACGAGGTATAGTGGACGTAATCGGAAAGATGCGGGTGGGCTTATTTTATTTTTATTTGTTGTTTATATATTCGCATTGTTGTTATCTTTGATAGCACCGTTGATTGCACAGATAATTTATTTTGCCTGTTCAAGGCAAAGGGAATATTTAGCCGATGCGGGGGCGGTTGTGTTTACACGAAATCCGGAGGGGTTGGCCTCTGCGCTTGAAACGATAGCGAAGCGGTATCAAAAACAACCTGCTACGGATGTAAACCAAATTGTGGCACCGCTTTATATTGTTAATCCGCTGGAAACGCGGAATCTGGATGCGTCTTCTATATTCAGTACACATCCTCCTCTGCAGAAGAGGATACAGATTTTAAGAAGTGTAGCCAAAACACCTTCGATCACTTATGAACAAGCATGGCAGGAAGTCGTGGGGAAGAAATGGAAAAAAGGAACATTTACTCCAACGGTGGCTCCTGCGCCCTCATTAGAACAACCTGCTCCAACAACAAGTTCACCGATAACTCAGCCCGTCTGTTCAACATCGCTCCTACAAAATGCTCGTTTATCGGGCGATGCGATTATGAAGGCCCAAAAGTATAGATTTATTGATTGTAGTTGTGGAGTCAAGTTAAAAATTCCTCCGAATTATACGGGTAGAGTGTTATGTCCAAGGTGTAAAGCCGTGCATAATGTATAAAGCGGGAGAGAGATTTTTTTGATTTGATATTTCGGCTAAAGAATTCGTTGAGAGAATGAATATTATGAAAAGTGAAGGTGGGCTGGGCAAGTGAGACAAATGATATAATCTGATGAAGTAAGAGGATTTATATATGGCTTTGAGTAGTGATAATAAGAAGAAATTACATAGAGAAAGGTTTGAAAAGAGAACTATCGAATGTATGATTCGGATTTTTTGTGAGTACCATCATGAAAATCCGGTGTGTGAGGAGTGTAAAGAGTTATTAAGTTATGCCTATGCACGAATTGAAAAGTGTCCGCTTATTCCAGATAAGCCGACCTGTAAGAACTGCACGATTCATTGTTATGATAAAAAACATAGAGAGCGGATAAGGGCTGTGATGAAGTTTTCAGGTCCTCGAATGTTTACTCGCCATCCGTTTTTATCTTTGATTTATCTAAAGAATAAGTTTTTAGATAGCCGTCGTAAAAAACAAAAAAAATTAAATCAGAAATCAGTGGATAAAAGGTATGGTGTGTTTCTACGATATTTTGTAAAAAGAATGGGTTTTAACTTTTTAGGGGGTTTATGTAGGAGGACATATTTGATTACAGAGCCGTTATAATATGCCACCGGTTTTTTTCAGGATGTTTTCTGCCATGCAGAGAAGTTCTATCCATTGAATATTGTAGTATTTTGGATTGTTGAAGTCCGCATGAATACCATTCTGTATTTTTTTGACCATTGTTTGGATGGACTCTTCGACGCTGACTTGAGGGCGAAAACCTATAATTTGTTCTGTCTTCTTTGTAGAGATGCGATAACTTCGTCCCCGAGTGGAACCGTATTCTACTTCTATTTCGATGTCCATTCCATTTTCGCGAAATACTTTTCGGACCCAGTGGGCTAATTCGAGTATTCTGTAATTTTTATAGGAAAGGTTAAATATTTGACTGCCTATCGTTTTTAAATCAGATTGTAGACATACGATATAAGCCCTTGCTATATCGGTTACATCGATTAGAGGTCGCCACATTTCCCCTCCACAGTGAACGGTGAGTATGCCTTTATCGAATGCGGACTTTACGAAGGTGTTCACAACGAGGTCATACCGCATGCGAGGGCTCCAGCCATAAACCGTGCCCTGTCGGAATAAGGTTGGGCAGAAATCGGGTCCGGATAGTTTTAATAATTCCTGCTCGGCTTGATATTTGCTTACGGCGTATGCGGCGCGGGGTTCTACAGGGCTTTCTTCATCTTGTAGGAGGTCTTCGGCAAGCAGTCCCCGGTCATAGATAGAACAACTGGAAGCAAAGATGAATCGCTTTATTTTTTTGCGTTTGCAGTGTTCGCCTAAAATGGCGGTGGCTTCTGTGTTTAATTTTTTGTTTGCTTCCGGATTGAATTCTGCCATAGGGTCGTTGCTTAACCCTCCCAAGTGAATGACGCTGTCAATCCCGTCTAACCATGCGGGGTCGAATTGGCATAGGTCGCCTTGGATACATTCAATACGGTTTTTTACTTCTTCGAGCCCTTCGTCTCCAAATAGAAGTTTATCAACGAGGCGGACTGCAAAACCGTGATTTAATAGTTCACGAACAACAACGGTTCCAATATATCCTGCACCACCGGTTACTAATATCATATTTTATCCTTTCTGTATCTATTTATAAGGTATATTATTATGGCACAGATAAGGTTCGACATTCTTTTTTTGTTAAGCCGGCATAATCGGTAACTACAAATGTAATTGTTTGGTTTCCGGAAGGTAGGTCTTCGTCTTGTTCCCAGCGTAGGATTCCGCGGGGTCCGTCGTATTCCGCCAGTAACCATTTCTGATTACAAAATATCTCTGCTTTTGCAATACCACTTCCAATGTCGGAAATAGAGGCGGATAGAGAAGGTCTTTTTGTCGGTTGCTTTGTATCTTTATTAATGGTGATATTGGTTATTTGAGGGGGAGCATCGTCTCTAATCAGTGCAAAAATACCCCAATCGGATATGGAACCTGTGACAAAATTTCCATTTTGACTGGAATCCATTCGTGACCATGAAGACCCTGTTTTGCGATATAAATGTATTCGTTCTTTAGGCTGGATATTGTCTAAAATCTGTAATTTAATTGGGACGGGTTCTGCCATAGGCATGTTATAAGGTTCTATTTTCCAGATTTTTGAGGCAAGGGTTAACTCTTTGGGTATTTTCTGATGGGATAGCGGTGAAATTGAAAGCCAGAGGATACCGTATGGTGCATTGGATGGTATATTGATGTAAAAGCCATCTAAAGCAATGGGGTTAAGTTTATCATTCGCTTTTAAGGCATATATGGTCTTTTCCCAGTTTGGTAAGGTTGGATGCAAGACATGGAAGGTATACTTTCCTGAGGAGGGAGGTTCCCATGGAAGTTCGTATACATTGGTTGCTCGTTGGATAGGATTTAATGAACTCGTTCCCTGTTCCGAAGTGATGTTGATAATAGGTAGTTCTTTTGACGCTGTTGAGGATAGTATGATCTCTATCACAATAAAATCGGGTAAGTAATGGACAAAAACTTCACTTTTTTCTGTTTTTTTAGATGGGATATTTTTTACTCTGTCTGTTATATAGATAGGGACTTGTATTTTATTTTTGTTAAAATCCTCGACTTCTATTTGTATATGTTCTTCGCTGTCAATAGGAAGACAACCTTTCCTTGCCTGTTTATAGTTCGGGGATTGGTTGCCTTGCCACTGCCAGAGTGTCCAATAAATTGGATTTGAGATATAAGGATAAAAAGCGACGACAGCATCCCGGTAGGTATTGTAATCTATGCGGTCTTGTTGAATGGTTGTTAGAGTTGCTTCTGCTGTTTTTAGTGAGATTCGGTAAGGTCCTAATTTACAACTTCCGGACTCGGGGTCGATAGTTGAGATTCCAAATCCTAATGCTCCCTGGGCGTGAATTAGGATAGGGTAGGTTGTTTTTTCGTTAACAGGGATTTCCAGAGGTAAACAGCAACCGTTAATGGTGGTATTTGTATTGCCAGGAATGACGAGGATAGAGGATACTTGAGGTTTGTTGCGGTCAATCCAGCGGAAGCCTAATTCCCAGGGGTTCAGGCAGGTGATACCATCTTTTGTGCGAAGTTCGAAATGTAAATGGGGTGCGTTTGTGCCGGACTGACCCGCATAAGCAATTAAATCTCCTTTTTTGACCGGTAGTTCGTTTTCTTTTATCGTCAAGTCTACAGAAAAGGACTGTTTTTGATGTTGGATTCTTCTTAAATAGGACTGATAGGGTTCTGCAAAGGAATGAAGATGGGCGTAGATGCCGATGATTCCAGAGCGAAACTGAATGTATAGTCCCCGTCCATATCCCCAGGGAGCACAACGCATGCGTGTAACATAACCGTCATCTACTGCATAAACAGGGGTGCCGATACCTGCTCTATAATCTACGCCCATGTGGAAGCGACCATCCCGATACTCACCAAAAGATGATGTGGCGAATAGATCGCCTTTTAAAGGAGGCACAAAGAATTCCTCTGTATGGGCTGAGGAAACAGAAAGAAAAAAACATCCAATCAATATAGGAACAAATTTCATTACTTCTTATTTTTTCTTTGGTGCTGTTGTTTTTTTTGGAGGTTGTGAAGGAGTTTTGTCTTCACGGGATAATTTTTCCAGGATAGGGTCAAATGCGAGAAATATTTTTACCTTTTCTGCGTTATTCAAATAGGGTCTGCAAAATTCGAATATTTTTTCGTCGATTTTCTGTTCTGTAAGGATGCTTTTTATTTTTTCTTTGACCTGTTCATATGTTATTTTTTCTTCTGCTTCACTTTCTAATAATTTAAATAGATGCCAGCCTAAAGGGCTTTTTAATACAGGACTGAGGTCGCCAGGTTTCATAGAGGGAAGGACCTGTTTTAGAAACGATGGTAAGGCTTCTGTGGGGACCCATCCCATATCCCCTCCTTTTTGACGGTCGGGGGCTTCGGAAACGGAACGGGCAACCGCTTCAAAATTTTCCCCTGCTTTTATTCGTGCTAAGGCTTTTTCTACTTCTTTTTGGGCTTCCTGCCAAGCGGATTCGTCTGCGGATTTTGCATTGGGTTTGGGTTGTCGGAATATTTGTTGTAAATGAATGCGAGAAGGTTTCATGAATAAGTCCGTGTTATCATCATAGAACTTTTTTGCTTCGCTATCTGTTACAGTAATTTTATATTCATTGGCAAGGGCTTGTTTCATTTTTTTTAATATTAAATTTTTGCGGTTCCTTTCTCGGAAAGTTTCCATTGTTTCCCCTTTTGCTTTAAGAATTTCTTCTAATGTGGGGGGAGTTTTGCCTGCGTTACGGGATTCGTCCTGTATTTCTTTTATTTGTTCGTCAATGGCTTTCTGTACCTCGTCTGCTGTGGTGGTAATTTTCCGTTTCAGGGCCTCCTGATATAAGATTTCTCTTTGTGCTAAGTTGGTAACACAACGAATAGCCATACGCACACGTTCTTCATCTTTAATGTCTTTTTGTCCTGTCCCTGCTATGTATTCTAACAACTCCAAGCGGTATCTCATAAGGAACTCTTCACGAGAGATGGGCGTACCAAGGACAATGGCTACAGGACCGTCTGGCACCGATTTTTCTACGATATCCATTTTTGACAGGTCGGGAGCCTGAGCATATATAGGTATTACTATGAGCAGTGAGGAAATCAGGAGAAGTAATTTGCGGAACATACGACGATTATCCTTGTTGGTTAAAGTTATATCTCACTCTTTTTTGTTCTCTGTTGTTTTTTCATTGCCTGTGATTTCGGAATCTGATGTTGATTTTATAATCCATAAACCATAATAGGTTAGAATGCCGGCAATACCATAAGTGAGGACGAAGGTTAAGGCACATAAAATAAACATAGAACCTATTGCAATGGAATATCCGCTCAATTGAATAATCAGAAATATAAATAAGACAATCAGGGTGAAGAATAAGGCCACTATTGTTGCGACCCGGTTCGGTTCTAAGTGGACGATAACCTGTTTTTTTGTGTCCACCAAAGGTTTCACATCCGGGTAGTTTAGGTTATGAATGTTATTTATATCTTGTTTTTTCATTTTTCCCTTTTTGAACAATTAGTATTAATATACAAAATTTTGCTTATCATTCACATTTTTAAATTTACCTATATTAATACGAAGGAGTTTTGAGAATTTATTCGTTTCTTGGGTTATTATTTTGTAGAATTACTTAAAGGCAAACAGGTTGAAACGGATTTGTTTGGTTTTACACTCTTTTGTGTATGTTTTTTTTGAAAGGTATAGAAAAGAATGTTTATTCTTTCTCCCCAAAGAGTATTTCAGCATCTTTTCGGGCTTGTTGAATAAGTTGTAGGTCTTGTGTAAAGTTGACAAATTTTAGGTCGGTTTCGCCGGATTGACGAAGTCCACTGATTTCACCAGGCCCACGCAGGAGCAAGTCTTTTTCAGCGATTTCAAAACCGTCGTTTGTGCTACAGAGGATTTTTAGTCGTTCCAGGCTGGTGTCGTTTTTTGAGGCTGGTAAGAGGAAACAGTAAGAAGGGTATGGACCACGGCCTACTCTTCCTCTCAATTGATGTAATTGAGCCAGTCCGAAGCATTCCGCATTTTCGACTACAAGGGTTGTTGCTCGTGGGACATCTATGCCTACTTCAATAACGGTGGTAGCGAACAATACATCGATTTCTCCCTGAGCCAAACGATTCATAATCTCTGCTTTTTCGTTAAATGAGAGGCGACCGTGCATCAGGTCTGTCCGGAGGGAGGAGAATGGACCCGAACGAAGTGTTTCATAGACAGCCAGTAGCGGTTTTAAATTTTCTCTGTGGGTGGATTCTTCAATGCTTGGACAAACCCAGTAAGTGGCGAACCCTTCTTTTGCCTGTTGGATGATGAATTGTATCAAACCTTCTCGTTTTTCCTCCGGGATAATATGGGTTTTAATGGGACAGCGTCCCGGTGGCATTTCGTTGATAATGCTAATGTCCATTCCGCCATAGATGGTCATTGCGAGGGAACGCGGTATCGGTGTGGCTGTAAGATAAAGGACATCCGGGGCGGGTCCTTTCATTCGTAGTTTTCTTCTCTGTATAACTCCGAAACGATGTTGTTCGTCGATGATGATAAGTCCCAGATTATGGAAAAGGGTTGATTCCTGGATTAATGTATGTGTGCCAACAATGATATGTACTTCTCCCCGGGCAATCTGTTTACGGATTTCTTTGGCATTTCTAACAGAGCGGGTTAGGAGTTCAATATGGATAGGAAGGGGTGACAAAAGTTTTTTAAGGTTTAAGTAATGTTGTTCTGCTAATATCTCGGTAGGAGCCATAAGCGCAGACTGGTAACCACTATCTGCACAGGCCCAAATGGCATGCAGGGCGACCAATGTTTTTCCGCAACCGACATCGCCTTGGACCAATCGTAGCATTTGTCTGGGCGTGGATAAGTCAGAAAGGATTTCATCGACTACATGTTTTTGGGCAGAGGTTAAAGTGAAAGGCAATTGGTTGCGAAAAGTTGTGAGAAGGTTTCCATCTATTTTATGGCAACAAACGGGTTTATCTTTGACATTTTCCTTTTTCCATATCCACCATTCTTTTTGTATTCGTAATACTTCATCATAGGCGAGTCGTATACGAACTTGTTCTATATCATCCATTGTTTCGGGAAAATGTAATTTCTTTACCGCCTCGGGTAGTGTTATTAACCCACGCGTGTTTAGAAATTCCTGTGGCAAATGGTCCTGTATACGGATACTTAATAAGGTTTCATATATCCAGCGACGAAATGAGCGGAGAGCAATACCTTCAGGAACAGTATAGATCGGAACAATACGCCCGGTATGAATGGTTGTTTCTTCATCTATATTTTCTTCATATTCGGGATTATTTATTATAAGCCGTGAGTTTGTTTTTTCGGCCATGCCATAAAGGAAAAATTTTTTGCCGGGCTGAAATATATGTCGGGTAAGATAGGGTCTTCCCCAGAAGATGCCTTCTATGATTCCCGTGCTATCTTTGAATATTACTCGTGCTTGTGATAAGCCCGGCCGTAAATATACCGGCCGTGCATGTTCTACTATAACAGACAGTGTATATTTATTACCTTCTTCTATGGATTGGATGAAAGCTGTGCATTTACGGTTTTCATAACGGCGAGGAGGGTAAAGGAGCAGGTCTTTAACCGTTTTTATTCCCATTTCGTTCAGTTTTTTTTCACGACCGGGACCCACTTCTGGCAAGGATGACACGGGGACATCCCAAAGATTTGGGTAAGGGGTATCCCGTTTTTTTCTTGTAGTCATGGAGGTTGTCCTTTTTGTGAAGGGGTGTCCTGGAATATCATATCATTTTCATAGGGTCCGACGAGTCTGACAGGTTAAGGGTTGTATTTTGTCTCGACGGTGAGTCGGCCGTAGTAGATTGTCTCTGCCCATATCTTGGCGATTTCGGGAGATGAGGTTATCTCAAATGTAAATGGAGCATAAGCAAAACCGGATTTTTTCCATTCTGCTACTGTTAAATACCAATTATCTTTAATATGTGTTATTTTTACATTCCATTTATCATCATTCATCTTAATTTCGGGGAAATCACCCCCTTTTATTTGAAGTAGAAAGTTTACCCTTTTCAAACGGCTTGCTTTTTCTGAGGGTATAATCTGGATCTTTTTTGTGGACTTGTTGGTTATGACTTCCGCTTCTGTTTGAACAAGATCCGTGATGCTTATTATAACTTTATTTCTTGGTTTATAGAGGAAAGGTTTTCCGGGTTCTGTTTTTATTTTGTTTTTTCCTTCTATAGGATATACGGAAACTTTTCCCCCTTTATCCTGGTGATACTCAGGAACAACGACGAGTGCAATATTGGGGGATAATATTCGAACAAAGGGAGAAAAATGCATTCCGAAGATAAACTGAGTCTCGTTTGTAAAATTTCTCCCCTGAACAATTACAACGGAGCCTCCTTCTGCATAATCTTCTGCAGGGTCCATTTGTGTAATTATCTGTTTTCCATGGGCCGGAATGGGAGAAATATCAGCCCCATCCCAAATACCATCTCCATCACTGTCTGTACATGTAGGGTCTGTTTCATTCTCGTCCCACAGGCCATTTCTGTTTTGGTCTTCATCACCATCAGGGATACCATCTCCATCGCTGTCTTTCATAAAAGGATTTGTTTCCCCTTCGTCAATAATACCGTTATTATTTCGGTCTTCTAAAGTATCGAAGAGTCCATCTCCATCTGTATCGGGAAGTATGGATTCCGAGAGAGTTAATCCTTGAAAGAGTTTCATGGCAAAGTTTTTATTCTCATTTTCGAGTAATTTTTTGGAAGTCAGGGGTGTCCGTGCCGATAGGATTACTATTTTTCCATAACCGTAGTTTCTCGAAAGGCAGGCAAGCTGTTTTGTAGTTAATGGGGGAGTGTCCTTTGTCAAAGTGTTCATAGTATTGGTTTCTGATATTAACTTTAATGTTCCTCCTCCAATAATAGAAATATTTTTATTGTTCCCGTCTGCAATGTTATTTATCTCAATAGGGAGGTTGCCATCAAATCTCTGTTTTGGGTTATAGAAAACGCCTAAAGGTGTAAGCCAATAGTTGAATAGCTCCGGGTCTCCTTCTGGCCAATAGTCTCCCAGAAGGATAAGTTTCCCCCCGTTAAGGACATAATCAAGCATAGCTTTAATGCTGATGGTTCCGTTTACGATGGCTTTTGCTTCAACAACTACTATTCCATAATCAGGGAGTGTAGTGTCTCCTATGGGTTCTGATATTTCCTCGCATGAAAAATATAGAGGGGCACCGGATAGGATGTCCACCAGAAGTTTTATCTCTCGAGGGTCGTTTTCGCTTCGGAAAGAAGTTGGCGTTGGTTGAGCCCATATAAACAGGATTCTTCGTGGGTCGGTTCTATTTTTAGTAATGTGGACGCGTACATATCGGGAGGTTGGGAGAGGAGAATCGTTATCTGTTAATTCCTGATTTATAATTGGATTTACATGGAGCCATACGGAAGGAATATATTTCCCCCAGGGATATGGTATGAGTCCGAGGTAAAGATAAGTATTTTCAAAATGGGTGTTTTGGTACCATAATAACCATTCAACAGGATTATTTATATATGATATATCCCAATGGATAATTGCGGGGTATTGTTTCCCTAACCATAGTCCCTGAACCTCTTTTCCTGCCCGGTTGCTTTGGAATTGTAGTTCGTCAACAGTCATTGTATTTGGAAATTCTACGGAGGGATAAGAAGAATTATTTTGGGGTTTATGAAAAAGGTTTGAAACAAATCCGGTATTTGTGTGGAACCATTCTTTGATCTCTCTATTTTTAATGTTTACCTGTACTAATCTGCCTCCTATACCTACAATAAGTAGCGAATCGGAATACCAGTCCATATAAGTAATGGGCTCATCAAACTTTTTTATCCAGGATGTTTTGAAAGGTTCGCCAACAATTTCCAGACGGTTATTGTAGGCCACTGCGACAATTGTTTGTGAAGGATGGACTGTTATTGTCCAGGGTTTTTCAATACTGCTGAAGGAATATTCCCATTTTTTTTCCCAGCCTCCTGAGGGTTCCCATGTTGCAAAGGTTAAATAACCAAACCCTTCTGAAATGGATGTCGTTTTAATCCAGAAGCCATCGCCAGAAGGGTATATATCTTTTTCCTTGGAATTTCCTTCTCCAAATAATGGCATTGGGTCTGTGACTGTTGTTCCATTTTTTGTATCAACTACGAATATTTCAGTTGCACTCCCTTGTGAAGCATTTTCTTTCCAGCAGTTGGCCATTACCAGGAGAAAAGAATCCTGAACAGGACCTATCTCTTGAACGGAACATTCTTTCTGTAAAAGGTCGGAAAAAAAAGGACGGCTTATTTTTAGGTATACATCTACAATACACAACTGAGGCGGGGCAAATAGGTCTGATTTTACGGCTACCCACATACCCTTTTCGCCAAACGGGTATATCATGTCTGGTGCGAAAGGTATTGGAATTTCGGTATTCGGTTTTTGCAGGAAGTTATTATCTTCCAGGGCAAAGAGGGATACCCTCCCTAATGAAAGGTTTTCTTCCTCTTTTTTTTGAAATATTGCAAATTGTCGTAAGTTGATTGTGGGTTCAATGTATGGAGATATTTTTATTATTTCCCAACCGGGCTCTAACATGAAAAATCGAATATCTTTTATCCTACCGGATGTATCAATGAGAGTGTAGTAAATACCGTCATCCTGCGACGAAATGTTTGTCTCTGAAAATGAAGAGGTGAATATTTCAGCAAGGGTATTATCATTATTATTTAAAGTCAATAAATCAATAATTTTCTTGCCGGGAATGACTTGAAAGGAAGAATTATGTGTAATTTCTGTTCCATTGAAGTAAAAAGTTTCCCCACCTATACGCACGGTTTTTTTATTATTTGCGATAGTTGTGGTTAGTAAAAAAATATTCTCTGCGTATGATGTTATTGGTAAAAGCAGGATAATATTTATTAGAATAAATTTGTGTATATTTTTCATATACATGTTCATATCATAGTTGGTTTGTTTTAATAAATATAAACACTTTATATATGTAGAATAAAACTAATTTTATGGGAAGTACACCTATATATCCGAACTGGCAACAATTGAAGGAATTATTGAAAGAATGTTCATCACCGGATACCTGTTCAACATCGGAGTCGTCCAATGAAGAGCAATCGATTTCATTGGAAAGGATAGTTTCTTTAACAGACAATAAAATAGGGGAGGAGAATCTTGGCTCTATAGTAGACCTTATTAATAAGATAAAGAAACTGGAGGAAATCATCAAGGAACAAAATCAGATTATACGTATAAAGAATGCATATATTAATGTGTTGGAACAAAAGATAAAAAAATTAAAGGAAAAACTATTACAGGTAGAGGATACCCCCTATGTTAAAGAAATATCTTCGTCCGATGTAGATATTGAAACGGAGGTTGTGGTAGAGGACAAAAAACCTATACAGAGAATTCAGGATTTACACCAATACTTACAGGACCTGCATGAACAGGTACGACAATTAAAAAAGCGTTCTGATAACCCATGAAGTCTATTTCAAGGTAATGGTTCTTTATTTTGTTTCTGCGAACAAATTCTTAAATAACAAATGATAGTTCCTATAGCATGATTTCACAGGTCATAGTCATCCACCAGCAAAAGGAATGGCATTTTGAAAAGCCAGTCGAAACGATTGTGGCTTCCTGTATAGAGGAGGTCGTTCCGTGTTTACACAAAGTGCAAAAATGGGTTGAACGCGGTAAGTATGCGGTGGGTTGGATTGCATATGAAGCGGGACCTGCATTTGATACCGCTTTTCCTGTACGAGAAAAAGGATTGCCGGACCTACCCCTCGTTTGCTTTGGAATTTTTGATGGTCCTGTGCCGAATATATCATACACCCGCAAAAAAACAGGGATTGATAATTCTGTTGAATGGCAAGTCCTGTTATCTAAAGATGAATATAAAGAGGTTGTTCGGGATATTCGTGAGAATATTGTGTGCGGTAATGTGTATCAGGTAAATTATACCTTTCCGTTCCAGAGGGGTTGGGAAGATGACCTGGTTTCTTTCTTTTATCGGTTGTGTTTTGCGCAAGGGAATGGGTATTTTGCTTATATCCAAACAGATGATTATACGGTTCTTTCTATATCTCCCGAATTGTTTTTTCATTATTATGGTGGTGAAGTAACGCTGAAGCCTATGAAAGGAACGCGTCCCCGTGGTAGATGGTATGAAGAAGATGAAAGGAATCGTAAAGAATTAAGAAAGGACCCGAAGGACCGGGCTGAAAATTTGATGATTGTGGATTTGTTAAGGAATGATGTAGGTCGAATAGCGGTTTTTGGGAGTGTGGAAGTGCCAGCACTATTTACATGTGAGCCGTATCGTACTGTCTGGCAAATGACTTCGACCCTACGAGCCAAGACGGATAAAAACTGGGTTGATGTAATTAAGGCATTGTTCCCTTCCGGTTCTGTTACAGGGGCCCCTAAAATATATGCGATGAAACTTATCCAAAAGTATGAACGATTCCCCCGCGGAGTATACTGTGGAACTGTAGGTTGGATTACTCCTCAAAATGAGGCTGTTTTTAATGTTGCGATACGGACGCTGGTGTATCATCGAAAAACTCAAACGGCCCGATATTATGTGGGAAGTGGTATCGTTTGGGATTCTGACCCGGACCGGGAATGGGAAGAATGCCTTGCGAAAGGGGCCATATTGGACAGGTTTCCGTCCTATTTTGAACTGATTGAAACGATGCGTGTTGAAAATGGGGAAATATTTTTGCTGGATTATCATTTGCAGAGGCTTAAAAGGAGTGCGAATCGTTTTTTATTTCCTATTTCCCTTTCTCGATTGAGAAAATCCGTGTTGGATTATGTGAAAAAAGTACCTGATGCTTTGTATCGATTGAGAATAGCGGTTATGCCGGATGGAAAATATGTTATTGAACATAGTCCTTTTATTGGTCCAACAGAACTAAGGGTTGTGTTGGCGAAGGATCCTATTAATACGCATGATTTGTTTTTATATCATAAGACGAGTTATAGAGCGGTGTATGAACAAGCACGACAGGGGCATACAGATTGTGAAGATGTTTTGTTATGGAATGAAAGGGGATGCATTACGGAAAGTACCCTTGCTAATGTTGTGGTTCAGTTGGGTGAACGAAAGTTTACACCACCTATCCATTGTGGTTTGTTACCCGGTACCTTTCGTCAATACTTACTGGATACCCATCAAATAGAAGAACGGGAGATAAAGGTGGAGGAATTGAAAGGTGCGGATAAGGTGTATTTAATCAATTCGGTTCGAAAGTGGATAGAAGTTTTATGGAAGGGGGTAGGATTATGATACAATTTAAATCTGTATATTTTTATTTTCGTAGGAATAATTGTAATAATAGATACTTTACCGTTGTGTGGAATTAGGAGTTTAAATTCATTTGCTGTATTTGTTAAAGTATTAGTAAGTGGGAAAAACTGAATATAAAGGGAAATTATTATGGCATTGAGTAAGAAACAGCAGAGGATTGTAGATACTTTAAATAAGAGAGTAGAGCTGTGTAGAGAATTTTTAAATGATTGGCTTTTGTTTAATCAGTTAATTAATGCGTATCCGAGTCCGGGGGCGAATAAGGCCCAATTAGAGAATCAATTTTTGAAGATAAAGAGTAAAATTGCCCGTACTCATAAAGTATTAAAAGAAATGCTTATGGAAGATTATCAAATTGATTCAAATCTGATGAATATTGTTTCAGCATCGACCAGTCTGGAAGCAATTTATAGCCAGTCGGAAGTATCTGTAAAGAAGATGCAACAGGAATGGCATCGCGCGTTTATAAGTATCAATGAGACATTGGGGCTGTTAGAAGATAAAAAAGCACGAGCAGAGGCCGGTGAGAAAGTAAATGTAATGATGATGGGTGAAGGAGGACTTGTAGGTGGTGGAGGTGGGTTATCGGATAATCAGAAAACAATTTTGATTATCGCGGGTGTAATAGCGGGGCTTGTTGCTGTTTATTTTATAGACCCCTTCGGGATTGCGACTCTCTGGCTGAATTCGTTGAAGAGTCTTGCGGGTATTCCTATTCAATAATTATTCATATCCCATTTTATTCAGAATGTTTTATCTGGAGTAGTTTTGTTTTTCCTGTCCAAAATGTTTAAGGTCTTTCCGTTTTGATAGAATAGTAAAGATGTCCGTAGAAAAATAATCTTTATGAAAGACAGATGAGTTAATGTTAAACATTTTTATGTCCATTGCGAAGTGAAAGGATTGTTTGCCCGTGTGGGAAGATGAAAAAAGGATGACATTTACAGAACATTTAGCGGAATTAAGGATACGCATTATCCGTTCCGGGGTAGCGGTGCTTGTCGCAATGGTTATTTGTTATATTTTTTCGAATCAAATAATGGTTGGATTACAAAAACCGTTGACCTTGTTACAGGATTTGGGTATCATTGTTTTTTCAAGTAATGAAAACACAAATAATTCAGGCAATTCGGCGGAGAAGGTTGAAAATAGTAAGGAGGAAAAGAGTAGTACAACGAAGATTCCATTTGTTGTTTTAAATCCATTTGAAATTGTAATCCTAAAATTTAAGATTGCAGGATATGGAGGGTTGATATTGGCTTTGCCGTATATTATATGGCAGGTGTGTGCCTTTGTTTTTCCGGGGTTAAAGCCTAATGAAAAGCAATTGGTAAAAATTATATTATTCGGTTGTAGCACATTAGGTATTATTGGTGTTATCGTTGCATATTTTGGTGTAATTCCCCTTGTTATTCCGTATTTACTACAATGGATACCGCAAGATTGGGAAGTTCAACTGCGGGCCAACGAAACAATTTCAATAATTGTACTACTACTTTTTGGATTTTCGCTTGCTTTTCAGTTCCCTATGATAATATTAGCATTGGTGTATCTTGATTTGTTAAGTCCAAATACATTGCGAAAACTTCGAAAATATGTTATTGTAGGTTTGAGTGTTGTCTCAGCAATATTAACTCCACCTGACCCCATTTCGATGATAATTATGTTGTTGCCATTGGTCATTTTATATGAAATTAGTATTTGGGCGTCGTATTTGATACGAAGGAAACCACAAACAGCATAAACAAGGAGCATTCCTGATGGTAGGTATCGGTTTTACAGAGATGATTATCATCGCCGGGATTGCTCTTGTTGTTTTAGGGCCTGAAAAGTTTCCAGAATTTGCTAAGATAGCGATTCGTGCGATTCGTGATATTCGGGGTTATTTTGATGAGGTTAAGACAGAGATTGCCAAAGAAGTAAAACCGCTGGAAAGGGAATTAAATGAAATAACCCGAAAGGGGAATGAATTGTACCGTGAAATTTTGACGGAGACAGAGCCCTCTTATACATCAAAAGGCTATACGCCTTCGACAAATTATGTGGAACATTCTTATCAAACAGACAAGGACATTGAGGAGAAGCATAATAATAGTATTACTTCGGAAGGAGTGTCAGGAGAAACTGTGAATGTTGAAGCGATGACTGATGTTAATGATATTACGGAAGAGCCTTATGACCCGGATATCCCACAGGCTGATTTAAGAAGGGAGTCCCCCTCAATTCTGCATAATGATGAGGATTTCCATAAGGCAGAAGAAGAAACACCGTCTGATAGAGATGATGATATTCGATTTCCCGAGCGATTAGATGGGTAGAATATAAAAAGAGAGGTGATATTTTTACATTCCGGCTAGTTTTATCAATCTTTTTTTCTGCTTCGGCTATGGCGAATAGCATTTGCTTTATAGAACATAGCCGGCTCAATGATAGGGTCATGTAATCCTTCTATTTCAATTCCACCAAAACAAACCCGTCCGCGATAGGTACGGTTGCAAAGAATGATGGAAATTGCCTGTCGTGACCATTTTTTCCCCTGGCGTGTGAATATCCCTTTAGAATGTAAATAATCTACAACTCTGCCTGTACTACGAGTGCGTATATATTCGCGAAAAATCATGCGCACAATTTCTGCTTCGTAATCGTCAACCACCAAAGGTTTTTCACTTTCTTCGCCACGACGGTAGCCATAAGGAGCAGGACCGGTTCCATATCTTCCTTTTTGGACAGAGGCAATTTGTCCCCTACGCACCCGTTCCCCATGAGTTAAAAGATTTCCTATGGACGATTCCTGTTTTTTTGATGAGGCCACTTCTTCAATGTTTGTTTTATGCTTTGTTTCCTCTTTGCGTACCTTACTCATGTTTCTGCCCTACTCCTTAATTATTTTTAATAGATATGACAAATATTAATCCTTATTACGCCTAATAGTATTCACTCAGATTTGTAATCTCATGCATATAGTTTATAACATTTTTACATAAATGTCAAGAAAAAATACAGTGTAATTTTTATTTTTATTAGAAAGTAATCTTTATATTTTGGTTTCAGTGATGGTCAGAAGTTATTTTTCTTTCATGGTTCAAGTTATACATTTTTCTGTTGTTCTGGTATGTGGTTATATTGTCGCTGTTTATATTGAACCTATTATTTATACATTGGGTTTTTTACCCATAGAGACGGGGAATACCTTCTGGGTATATCTTTCAATAATATCTTTGTTTTGTATCTTTCAAATGTTGTTTCGGGGGTTGCTTCAACTTTTCTTTTCAGCCCCGTTAATAATGACTACACTTGCAGATATACTTTCTTTTTCTCCCTGCGTTGTGTTAATTGCACATATTTCAGGGTATTTTCAGGAAATTCCTTATGTCCCGGCACGAATACTTCCTATTTTTTATCTTTGTCTGTTTATAGGATTGCATTTCTTTTTTAAGTTAATTGTTTTATTTACATCTGTATATGGCAAAGCCTGTTCGCGGGGATATTCTGTTTTTTGGTTTCTTGTTGTGTTTGTTCTTACCTATATATCCTTACTTGGTCTTATACAATGGAAACATAGTCTGATACGGCACCGTTTTTTTCAGGTAAAGACATCCGCTGTGTTTTCTGATGGCAAAAATCAAACTATGATAACAGAGGTTCCGGAGGGAAGTTTTGTAATACAACCGTTTCCTATTTCGAATGATGAAAATTGTGTCTGGTTTATCCGTGCTGGGAATAAGTTTTTATCTACAACCACAATCTTCCTTTATGTTATATTTTCGGATAAGCGAATAACTCCTTTTGTTATTCCTCTTCAAGTTTCACGGGATACATGGACAGAGATGTGTTTAAAAGATTACCTACCTAACGAGGGGTTAAGTTTTATTATTTCATGGTCGAGTTATCGTCTACCTGTGTTTTTAATCCGCCAGGGATTGGCTCCTCAGTTTTCGCTTAAATCATTGGAAGAGGTTCGTGAATTTGTTTTCTCAGAGCAAAGGATAGGAAAAATGATATATAAAACGGTGTATATGGATGGTCCTTATTGTGAGAGAGAGGTTACAGGAGAAGTCGTTGTCAGATGATGTAAGAATTTTTTCTAAACAATCTATTATAATTAAGGGACTGTATATACAATTAAAAGGGAAATTTTTAGTATGAATTTAGTTCCTTTATATAAGCAAACAAAGCCTGTGATTTCATTTGAATTTTTCCCACCAAAAACATGGCAGGGGATAGCGGAATTGTATGAACATTTTCGGGAGTTAATGAAGTGTAATCCGGGCTATATCACATGTACATACGGAGCAGGGGGCCATACATCGCTGGATGAGGTACAGAAACGAACCCTGGAGGTGCTACGCTGGGTGCGAGGGGATTATCCCAATATACCTGTTGTTTCGCATCTTACCTGTGTAAATGCAACGCAAACGGATTTGAGGGACTATCTGTGTAAAGCAAAAGAACTATCGGTGTCCGGAATAGTGGCCTTGCGGGGGGATGTACCCGGAAATAGTCATTTATTTGTCCCGTTTCCCGGTGGTTTTCGGTATGCAGTTGAACTGGTTCGGTTTATTAAATCGGAATTTTCTGAGTTTAACATTCTTGTTGGTGGTTATCCGGAGAAACATCCGGAGGCTTCGAGTCTGGAGGAGGATATTCGTCACTTGAAAGAGAAGGTTGATGCAGGTGGAGAAATTGTTTTAACACAACTTTTTTATAATAATGAAGATTTTTATCGGTTCCGTGATTTATGTGAGAAAGAGAAAATGAATGTACCAATAGTGCCGGGTATATTGCCCGTTACCAATTTGGCTCAGGTAAAAAGAATAACCTCTTTGTGTGGTGCAAAAATAGCCCCGATTTTATTGGAGCGATTGGAAAAACATGAAAGGGATGAAGAAGGGCAGTTTTCGGTTGGGGTGTATTATGCTACACGACAGGTTGAGGATTTAATTCAACAAGGTGTTCCGGGTGTACATTTTTATGTATTGAATAGGTCTCGTGCGGCGGTTCATATTTGTAGGGCGTTGACGCTGTAAAAGGTCCAACGGGTTCAACAGAAAGGGAAAAAAATATGACATTTTTAAGTGAAGTAAAAAGGAGTAAAAGGATATTGTGTGCTCCCTTCGCGAGTTTTCCAGGTATCGTGTTGACAAAATCCACAGTGAAGGAAAATCTTAATGATGGAAAACTGCAGGCAGAAACAGTTATTGCCTTACAAAAGGTTTGTGATTTTGATATTATTTTTCCCATGATGGATTTAACTGTGGAAGCAGAGGCATTAGGGGCCCAAATAAATTGGGAGATTGATGAACTTCCTGCTGTTGTAGGAAAAATAATTGTGGATGAAAATGATGTAAAGAATCTATACATTCCTGAAATCGGGGAAGGAAATAGATTGGATGTATTTGTTGAGGCATGTAAAAAAATTAAGGAAGCGTTTCCTGATAAATGGGTTTGGGGATATGCACTGGGACCTTTTTCAATTACAGGTCGTTTGATGGGTATGACAGAGGTTTCTATTGCGTTGAAACTTGAACCGGAACTTGTTCATCAGGTATTAAAGAAGGTTGAACTTTTAATGGAAAAGTATGTATCTGCATTGCTTTCTACGGGGATTGATGGCCTGGTAATTTTAGAACCAGCCTCCGGAATGTTGGATGAGAATGATGCAAATGAATTTTCAAATAATTACATAAAACAAGTTGTAAGTCTTGTTAAAGATAAGGCAAAAATTCCTGTCTTGCATAACTGTGGGAGGGTACTCCATCTAGTGGAAAGTCTCTGCGCAACGGGTATAGAAGTTTTACATGTAGGTTCTATAACAGACCCTTATGATATTTATCCGCGTATCCCTGAAAATGTTGTATTGATGGGCAACTTAAATCCGACGCAGGTGTTTTTACAGGGGACACCGGAGCAAATAAAAGAGGCGACAATATCTTTACACGCGAAGATGGCCGGGTATGGCCGATTTGTCATTTCCTCCGGTTGTGATATCCCACCAGGGACACCAATGGAAAATTTAAAAGTTTTAAAAAATGTTGTAATGTCTTTGAAAGGTTCCGACGGTCGTAGTTTTCAGGAGGATGTATCTATATGAGGGGTTGCAGACGAATATTCGTAGGAATTATCTTGATTTTACTGCTTCTATCCCTTCCTGTATTTGCCCAAACGGATACTGTAGAGATGAAGGATTGGATTGATGCCTCGTTGTACCGGGACATGAATATTGTTATTCCGGAGAACGCTTCACCTATTCTTCAACATTCGGCGGAGGTGTTTAAGAAGTATTGGGAAATGTGTACATATCGTCCCATCACGATTTCAAACATAAATCAGGGTATTTTAAATATCTGGTTGGGAGCGGAACTCTGCACAAAGGAATGGATTGATTCGGAAGAATTGAATGACCTTGGAGATGAAGGGTTTATAATACGAACCTATACACCTACAAGGAAGTATGCCCAGAAAGGTGTTGCAAAACAATTATTAATCTGTGGCAAGACGGATTTAGGGACACTCCATGGGGTTTATACTTTTTTTGAACGGTATTTAAATGTGTCGTGGTTATCTTCGTATTACACGCATAAACCGCCTTTGGGTTATCGACTGAAAGAGATGAAATTTAGATTTGTACCCCATTTTGAATATCGAGTTTTTTGTTCGGACCTGCCGGAATATAAGATGGAAGGAGAGAGGAAAGAAGGATTGCATCTGTCGCTATTGTTAAAGGAAAGCGATTTTATTCCCATACCTATTTATGACTGCGTTCAAGGAGAAAAATTTGTTCAGAATACCCAAGAACTTGGCACAAAATTATCCGACAAGAACAAAACAGTTTGTTTTATTTCTCCTGAAACGAAAAATGCCTTTCTACACTTCTTTAAGAAACAAATGGAATTGAATCCGGAACGGAAGTTCTGGACAATTGACGGAAGTAATTTGGAGAATGCCTGTACATGTGGAGAGTGTCAGGAATTGGTTAAAAATACAGGAACTCCTCTTGGGCTTTTACTAACGATGTTGGATGATGTTATTTGTCAGTTGGAAAGAATTTATCCAGAAAAGGACTTTCGGTTTTGTCTATCTCTAAAAAATAAGATGAGACAGGTTCCACAGAATATAAAGATGAATGATAGGGTATTTATCGCTCTTTCTACCGAGACCTGTGATGTTGCTTGTCCCATAGACGACCCTGACTCTGTGTCAAATACTTGTTTTTTTAATGATTTGAAAGCATGGTGCGGAATTACATCCAATATCCTTATACAATACTATGTGGGGTCAAATTATTTTTGTGGTTTATTTCATCAACCCGAATTGTTTAACTTTCAGAGGAATATTCAATTATTTGACCGTTATCGAGTTCGGGGGATTATCATTTGCACATCTTCACAGAAGATATTTCCGTTTAGCGAATTTGATGCATTGAAATCTTATATTTTGGCGCGGCTTATGTGGGACCCGGACCTAATTATTGAAGAAGAGATCAATCGGTTTTTGGATATATATTATGGTCCTGCGGGGGCGCTGTTTTCTGAGTTTTTGAATTATCAAAAAGATTTTGTTAGAAGAAATAATATCAAATGTAGTGTATATCAAAGGGTTCCCTGGTGGAATAAGGATTACGCTTCGAAGGCAGGAACGATAATCCAGCAAGCAATAAATATGACCTATTTTAGCCAGGATATATACAATCGTGTTTTGCAAACGGCGATACCCTTTTATTATTCATCGCTGATTTGCCCACCTGATATTCAGATTCAAGAGGATAAATTTACCGAAATTCGTCCGGAAGCAATACAACCAGGAGAATTCTGGAGTAAGTTGGAAAAAGTAGAGAGTGTTTTAGAAAAAGAGTCCCATACTCCTTATCGCGAAGTGATTCCGACGGAACTCTATTCCCGAAAGTTTTCGGAACGCTCTTTATCTTTTCGAATGTATTCACTCGAAAACGAGATTTATAAATTAGGAATCTGTGACGAACAGGGAGCAATTGTTCAAATTCAAAATAAATTATCAGGGATGGAGTTCCTTTCTGCATTTAAGAAAGGAGTTTATCCCTACTTTTTGTGGAATGAGTACAAAGATATGTCAGAAACGGGTTGTGGAATTCCCTTTGAGGGGAATTCTATTTTGAAGGAAGTAGATAACGATAAAATAATAATCGAACGAGAAATCAAAACAGGTGTTTTATTACAACGAAAGATACGATTTGGTGATAGTCAGGATACCCTTTTTGAGTATTTTTGTGTAAATAAAAATTCCAAAGATGAAAAGGTCTCTTTTTACATTATCCCTTGTTTCTCATTATGTGCTGATGATAAGAAGATAGAGTTATGGTTATATGACAATCAAAAATGGGAAAAGCAAAAACAAAAGGCAATGGCCTATCAACCTTTCCCATTACAACCGGAAACTATTTATACAGAAGGTATCAGCGGGATAGGAATTTATTTCTGTGACAGAGGTATATTCTTGGAAATGGAAATTCAACAGTTGCCTCTGGACTGTATGAAATTCTTCTTTGATTATTCCTATTACGATGAGTATATTTCTCCCCTAATAAAGATTTCCCTACCTGTTTTATCCGAGCAATCCGTTCCCTTTACACTACGATTCAAAACATATAATAAAGATTCCATTCCTTGAAACGGTGAAGAGCATAATCGTTTTATTGTTTTGAATCCTCTTTTTTTCTTCCACCGAAGACAGCGTATTTGTAGTATTTCCAGATAACATCAATGTCGGTGAAACCTACCTCTTCGAGGCTCTTTAGATGAAACATTAGTTTTTCAGGATTCCCATCTTTTCGATGTCGGCCGAGCCATTTTTGGTTGATTTCTTCGTCGGACAGGGATTGAGCCATATAATCTTTCCAGTTGGATAGGTATAATTTTTCAAGATATTCGCTCGACCCTATAACTACATCTGCGTTGTAAAAAACACCTCCATTTTTTAGATTCATAAACACTTTATGGTAGAACGGCTTTTTATCTTTGCCTAAATGGTGTAAGGATAGTGAGGAAAGGATAACATCGTATTTTTTATCAAACTCGTATTCTGAAAAATCGCATAGAATATAAGAAATTCCTTCATAATCTTTCAGTTTCGCTTTAGCCATATTAATCATGTTTTCTGCAAAATCGAGACAGGTTATCTTTGCATTGGGGAATTTTTCCTTTATCTTTTTTGCAACGGTACCTGTACCACATCCTATATCGATTGTATGAAAGGGTTGTGTTTTATCAAATGGGATTGAGGACAATAATGCGTTAATCATGTCTTCATAGTGCGGGATTAAATTACAAACAATTCGGTCGAATTCCTTAGCTTCTTCTTCAAAATGTTCTTTCATTGTATTCATATTATTTTCTATATATATATTGATTATTGTTTCTGTTTAAATTATGGAATGCGAATATAGATAGGGATAATAGTTCTTTTGCATAAAAAAGTTCCGATGTATCGAGGGTGTATTCTATCAACAATAAAAGCATGTTGCAAAGTTTTATTTTGTATTTGAATTAAAAGTCGTTATAATAGTATATGTTTTAGAAGATGTAAAATTATGTTTTTTCAATTACATTAACTATTAAATGAAGGGTGCGTATTATGGCTAAAAAGACAGTGAATGTAGCAATGGTCGGTGGTGCGTTTATGGGTAAAACGCACAGCAATGCATGGCGTAAGGTTTCCATGTTTTTTGACCCGCCCGTGAAGCCTGTAATGAAAGTTATGTGTGATAAGGACCCCAATGCATTGAAGAATGCGGAACGGTATGGCTGGCAGGAGACCTCCGATAATTGGGAAGAGGTTGTTAATCGACCGGATATTGATGTAATTGATATATGCACTCCGAATTTCCTCCATCCTCCGATTGCTATTGCTGCGGCGAAAGCAGGCAAGGCTGTTGTTTGTGAGAAGCCGTTAGCCAATACACTGGCAGAAGCCAGACAGATGTGGGATGCTGTGAAGGAAGCAGGTATTCGTAACATGTGTGGTTTTTCATATCGTTTTGCTCCCGCGGTTCAAACCATTAAACAACTTGTGTCCAAAGGACAATTGGGAGAAATATTCCATTTTCGTGCGGCGTATCAACAAGACTGGATTGTAGACCCTGATTTCCCGATGGTGTGGCGTTTGAAGAAAAAACATACGGGTTCAGGTGCTCTGGGTGATATTGGGGCGCACATTACAGATTTGTGTCATTTCCTTGTAGGACAGGTATGTGAGGTAGCAGGGACGATGGAGACCTTTATTAAGAAGCGTGTCGTCCCTGAAAGTGATGTTGGAGCCTGGGGAGCTAAAGGGGGTAAAGGGAAAAAGGTGTATGATGAAGTGGATGTAGATGATGCGGCTGTTTATGTTGCACGAATTAAGGATAAGAATACATTGGCAACTTTTGAAGCGACGCGTTTTGCACCGGGACGCAGGAATTATAATAGTATAGAAATTTACGGGAGCAAAGGGTCGGTATTGTGGAATCAGGAAGAGATGAATGAATTCCATTACTTTAATCGGAGTGACCCGCCTACCTTGCAAGGTTTTCGCAAAGTTCAAGCCTGTGATATAGGACATCCGTATGTTCAAGCCTGGTGGCCACCGGGTCACATTATTGGTTATGAACATCTTTTTGTGCATGAAATATACGAGTTCTTATGTAGTTTAGCCAGTAAGAAAATAAATTATCCGACATTTGAAGACGCGGTCAAATGTCAGGCAGTATTGGATGCAGTGGAGCGAGCCTCTGCTTCTAAAAAGTGGGAAAAGGTTGTAGTTTAAGATTTGGAATATTAACTTTAATAAGAAATAAAAGGAGAAAAAAATATGAAACTAGGTATGTTAACCGTTATGTTCGGTGGAACGCCATTGAAAGATGTGCTGGAAATCATTCGTCCGCTGAAACTTCAATGTGTTGAATTAGGTACTGGGAATTATCCCGGTGGTGCTCATGCCCCTGTTAAGGAGTTGTTAGCATCAAAACCCAAACGGGATGAATTAAAATCCATGTTAAAAGGAGAAGGGCTTGAAATTAGTGCTTTAAGTTGTCACGGGAATTGTCTTCATCCCGATGCTGATTTTGCAAAGAAAAACCGTGAGGTTCAAACCGATACCATCAAATTGGCTCATGAGTTAGGCGTTAAAGTCGTAATTGATTTTTCAGGTTGTCCGGGTTCCGACCCGTCTGCAAAGAAGCCGAACTGGGTTACCTGTGCATGGCCACCGGATTATCTGGATATTTTGAAATGGCAATGGGAAGAAGTGGCTATTCCATATTGGTCAAAGCAAGCAAAATTTGCTCGTGACCATGGTGTTAATTTAGCTTTTGAAATGCACCCCGGTTTCCTTGTTTACAACACAGAGACCTTGCTAAAACTTCGTAAATCCTGTGGTAATAATATTGGTGCCAATTTAGACCCCAGTCATCTGTTCTGGCAGGGTATGGATCCCTGTGCAGTAGTGCGTGTTTTAGGTAAAGCCATATATCATGTGCACGCAAAAGACTCTAAGGTTGATATGACCAATACTATGGTCAATGGAGTGTTGGATACAAAACATTATGGAGACGAAATACATCGTTCGTGGATATTCCGCACCTGCGGTTATGGACATAGTTTAGAATGGTGGAAAGATTTCTTCTCCAACCTTCGGATGGTGGGCTACGATGGTGCTATTAGTATTGAACATGAAGATAGTTTAATGTCCAATCGTGAAGGTCTTACCAAGGCGGTTGAATTTTTGAAGCAAGCCATTATTTTTGAAAAATCAACGGCAATGACCTGGGCATAAAACTTTTTTTTCATAGGGAGAGTCTAATACAGGCTCTCCCTTAACGCTTTTGAAATCTTTTTTAGGAGGATTGGCCATGGCTATTCAGGTAGGTATCGTTGGACTGGGAATGATGGGAAAGGTGCATTTTGACACTTATCAAAAATTAAAGGGCGTAAAAGTAGTTGCAGTTTGTGATTTGGATGAGAAAAAACGAAGAGGGAATATAGGCCCTTTTGGGACACTTGACCTGAGCAAGGTAAAAGTATACTCCCGTGTGGAGGAAATTATTATCGACCCTCAGGTAGATGTGCTGGATATTACATTACCAACGCCTGCACATGCCCCTATTGCAAATCAAGCATTCCAGTCCGGTAAGCATGTCATCTGTGAAAAGCCTATGGCACGAACTTCAGTTGAAGCAATGGAAATGATAAAGTCTGCAAAGAAATATAAAAGACATTTGTATATTGCTCATTGTATTCGATTTTGGCCATCTTATGTTGTGGCTAAAGAATTGGTAGAAAGTGGTAAGTTTGGGAAAGTCCGCACAGCAAAATTTAGTCGAATAAGTCCACTCCCGGGATGGAGTTGGCAGAACTGGCTCCAGATATCACAACAATCGGGGAGATGTGCCCTTGACCTTCATATTCATGATGCGGATTTTGTCCGTTATTTATTTGGAAAGCCGAAGACTGTACAAAGTTTGGGCGTAAGCCTTGCTCCAGGTGGAGTGGACCATATTATTACAAGTTATAACTATCCGGACCGTCAATGGGTTGTTGCAGAAGGAGCCTGGGAATATAGCACGACCTATCCTTTCTCCATGACCTTTACAATTGCAATGGAACAGGGCACACTGGAAATGTCTCGCGACCTGGCTCTAACTTATTATCCTAACCGGGGGAAACCCAAGCAGATCAAGGTTCTCAAAGGTGATGGCTATGAAGGAGAATTGAGGCACTTTCTGGAATGTTTACAGAAAGACCGGGATTCAGATATTATCCCTCCAGAAGAAGCCTATAAAACTTTACTCCTAATTGAGGCCGAGATAGAGTCGGTAAAGACACAGAAGCCAGTTTCTGTGCGTGGATGAAGTTTTGGGGGGTCGGACGAGTCAGACGGGTCAAACAGAAAAAGACGAGGTTTTTTCTGTTATAATTTAACTGTTCTTACTGGAAAGATAACGATAATCCTTACTACAGAGTTATATAGATGGACCCGTATTCATTGGAAATCCCGTTCACACCAAAAGAGTTCGGACCGGAGGAGATCGAAGGACTTGTAGAGCAAATCGTGTATGAACATGTAGGAAGTGGCTTTTTTGTTGCTCGGTTACGGCGTAAGGATACCAATCATTTAATAACCGTTGTTGGGAGGTCCCTTCCGGTTTCGCAAGGGGCCACGGTTCGAATTTCAGGGTATTGGATAAATCATCCGCGTTTTGGTCCCCAATTTCAAGCACAAGAAATGGAATTGGTACAACCTTCATCTACTGAAGCGATAGCACAATTTCTTGCATCAGGTGCTATTCCTGGAATTAGAACTGGATATGCGGAACGTATTGTACAGACATTTGGAGCCGATACCCTACATGTGTTAAATCATGAACCACAACGACTTGCGCTTGTCCGGGGTCTGGGTAAAAAGCGGGCCCAAAAAATTCACGAGGTGTGGAAAGAGAAGCAAGAATTTATGGAAATGCTGATTACTTTACAACAATATAACATTCCTATCGGGCTGGCGACGAAATTATATAAGCATTATGGCCAGCAAACTTTGACTTATTTAAGGGAAAATCCATTTCAGATAGCCTCGGAAGTTCAGGGTATTGGATTTAAGACGGCCGATCGTATTGCAAAGGAATTGGGGATTCGCCCTGACCATCCAGCCCGTATTGAAGCAGGTATCCTGTATATATTACACGATGCAGAAAATGATGGACATGTTTTCTTACCGTATGAGGAATTAATCAAGTTAACCTCGGAATTGTTGTCTCTGAATGAAGAGCAGATGGCCCCTTACTTGGAAGAAATGAGTAGTGCCAATCGGGTATGTGTAGATAACAACAATGTCTATTTACCTTTTCCATATTTTATAGAAAACGAATGTGTAAAACATTTGAAACGGATATATCATTCTCCTGGGGCTATGCCTCCTAATTTGCCTATTCGGGAGTTTATTTCCCATCCCCATGCTGGATTCCCTGAATTAAGTTCGGAACAGAAAAAATCGATAGAACAAATATTTTCCTCTAAGATTACAATTATTACAGGTGGTCCAGGAACAGGAAAAACGACCTTAATTAAGACCCTTGTATATTTCTTAAAGAATTATCCTGTACGAGTGGTTCTATCAGCACCTACAGGGCGTGCAGGCAGGCAAATGGAATCGGTTACGGGGCATCCAGCCAGTACGATACACCGTTTGTTAGAGTTTAATCCACAATCAGGGAAACCGAGCCGTGACGAAACCCACCCTTTACCCTGTGATTTGCTGATTGTTGACGAAAGTTCTATGATGGATCAGGTTTTATTCTGGTATCTTCTTTGTGCGGTTCCATCTACAGCCCATATTGTGTTTATTGGAGATGTGGACCAACTACCATCCGTAGGAGCCGGTAATGTCCTTTTTGACTTAATTGTTAGTCAGGTATTTCCTGTTATACGGCTCAAGACGATATACCGCCAATCCGCTCAAAGTGGGATTATTACTAACGCCCATCGCATAAATCAGGGATACCTTCCTGAATTCAATCAAAATGATTTTTTCCTTGTTCCACGAGGTGATAGTTCGTCTGCTTTGCAAACATTGTTGCATGTTGTTCGAGAACGAATTCCAAGACGGTTTGGATATAACCCGGTTAAAGATATTCAGGTGCTGGCCCCTCTGCGTCGTGGCGATGCGGGGGTCCATCATCTAAACTATCGTTTGCAAGAGGTGCTCAATCCCACCGGGAAACCCATTCCCAATACTTTGTTTCGTATTGGTGATAAGGTAATGCAAATAAAGAATAACTATGAAAAAGATGTGTTTAATGGGGATGTTGGTATCATTACAGATGTAGATACAGAACAAGGGTATATAACCATTACTTTTGAAACAGACCGTTCCATCCTATATACCTATGACCAGTTGGAACAAATTAGCCTTGCCTATTCAGCGACGGTTCATAAATCTCAAGGGAGTGAGTATCCGGTGGTCATTCTCCTTTTGCTACCCCAACACTATCTATTATTACAGCGAAATGTTTTGTATACCGCAGTAACACGGGCAAAAAAGATGGTTGTAATTATTGGTTCACCTAATGCTGTTGAAAAAGCGGTGAAATCGGCGCAATTTGTTCGCAGGAATACAATGCTTGCGGAGAGAATCCGTAAGGAGTTTCATTTTAAATATGAAAATACGGGATAATATACTAATAAAAAATTATTACACAAAGGGCTGATTGACTGTAGTTATGAGTATCGTTAACGGGAATGAGTCTGAATCACAAATTCGAAAGGGACCGGAACCTGGGGTTAGAGGTTTTCTTCTTTTGTTCTGTATTATGTGTATCTTTCTGACGCCTTTTGTTGGAATATATAATTTGATAAACGATTATCAAAATGCTTCCAGTGATTTTGATTATATTCCGGGATTGCGATTATTCATGATTGTAGAGTCTATTTTGAGGGCTTTTGTTATTTTGTTTGGTATTCTCGCCGGGGCAAGTATTTTATCGTTATGGAATGAAGCCATTCGAATAACAAAAGCATATTTGATTTCATTCTTATGCTCGTTGGTACTGGGTATGGCTCTTCTATTCTCGTTGGTCGAGTTTCCTCCGGACTATTATGACCTTGTATTGAGTAAAGTGGCCTATGAGACCCTTACTTCTCTGGTTTATTTTATCGTCTGGTATTTATATATAAATTTTTCGAGAAGGGTTCGGATTACTTTTCCAAATTCGTTTCCGGAAACACAAAAAAATAAAAAACAGGAATTGTGAGATATGAAATTTCGCATTGTCTCTTCTTCATTAACACCACAGGTATTGAAAAAAATAAAGAGTGTGTTTGGGGGGGAAGATACGCCCGTTGTTTTAGATTTGAAAGATAAAACCGCTTCTTGCTCAGGTGTAATTATGGCCATGGTACAAAGCGCCCAGATAAATACGGTAGTTGATATTATAAATATTGCGAAAAGGGAGTATGATTCGTTGTTTTACCTTATCTCCGATGCAATTGATAGCCGTGAAGAGATTCCTATGGGTAGTGCACGACGCATGGTAAGAATTGCAAGAGAAATTGGGAGGGTATTAGAACTCCATGAAAACCAGCTGTGGATTTTAGAACATAGTTGTGTTTTGAGAGATATTGGAAAACTCCGTATTTCAAATGACATTTTATTAAAGAAAACCGTGTTAACCTATGATGAATGGGTTCTGTTGCAATCCCATGCGCGTATTGGAGCCCATTTATTAAAAGAATGGGATATTTTCCCTGAGATAGCAGAGGTAATTGCTTCACATCATGAATGTTATGACGGCGATGGCTATCCAGAAGGGCTGGAGGGGGAGCAAATACCTTTTCTTTCGCGTATACTCAAAGTATTGGATGTTTACTGTGCTATGACTTCGCCACGCAAATATCGTTTGGGTAGGGCTACACGCGAAGAGGCTATAGAGTATTTCAGAGAGGAACGAGGAAAACATTTTGACCCACAGATTATTGACGCATTTATGACTATAAATATAAATGAAATAGATAACGACAACTTGTAATCTAAATATTCTTTTTATTGTTTCGTAGTTAGAACTATCTTAGTATTTATCCCTATGAATACTTACCCTCTTAATGATGAATAGTTGTAA
>CAKZKR010000052.1 GCA_937124615.1 uncultured bacterium | reverse complement strand
GTCACCATTCAAAGTGATTACCGGCGGATAGTTTCTGACAACATGAACTGTAAGCGTTTTCTGTTCCGCTGGATTGCCACTGGTATCGGTGTAGTCATAGGTAACTACATAATCGCCTTCATCCTCAACTTGTAATGGACAGTTGGATGGCACTGTATCTCCACCAATAATGGCTTCACCGGTTCCATCACATGCATCTGTCCAATAGGCGCCTTCTTCATTGTAACAATCTACACCAATCTTCAAGGAGATTTGAGAACCGGCACGGACGGTAATCATCGGCGGAGTAACATCACGGACGGTTACAGTGGCTTGTGCGGAATCGGAATTGCCATTCACATCATGCACAGTCAGGGTTACAATGTTATCACCTAAATCTGCACAGGTGAAGGTGTCTTCATCCAACTCCATATAAGCAATTTCACAGTTATCCGAACTTCCATTATCGACCATTCCAGGAGTAATACGGGCATTTCCTTCTGCGTCTAAATCAATTGTAATGTTTTTAGTTAACACGGTAGGAGGTAAATTATCCATTACAACAACTTCCGCAGTCTCAGAAGAAGAGTTCCCCGCCTCATCAAAAACGGTTAAGGTTACTTCGTGTGAGAGGCTACCGACATGAGCACAAGTAAAGGTATTGGGCACAACAGTCATCGACGCAATGGGACAATTATCATAACTGCCATCGTCAACATCTGAAGGCTGTATAACAACCTGACCCGTTGCGTCTAAATATACTACTGCATTCTTTGTCAATACAGTGGGTGGGATGTTATCTTCAACTGTGACTGTGGCTACTCCATTTGAGATATTCCCTCCTTCATCTGTGGCCCGGAGAGTTACGGAGTTATCCCCAAGGTTCGCACAGGTCAATACACTTGGGATAACTTGCAGAGTAAAGTCGCAGTTGTCCGTTGTTCCATTATCAATATCCTCAGGTTGAATAAGTACTTGTCCTGCTGAGTTGAGAGCCACTGTTATATCTTTGGTAACAACTGCCGGAAGAATATTATCCTGAACGGTGACCGTAGCAGGTGCCGAAGCAGAGTTTCCATTGACATCTGTGACGGTCAAGTTGACCACATTAGGACCAATGTCAGCACAAGTAAAATCTTGAACATCTAAATTCATGGATTGGATTCCACAATTATCCGTGCTACCATTGTCCACATCCAAAGGTAGAATGGATACATTCCCTGTAGCATCTAATTGGACAAAAATGCTTTTGGTAATAACATTAGGAGGTATGTTATCCTCCACAGTCACATTAGCAACGCATTGGTTGGAGTTGCTCGCAGGGTCGGAAACATTTAGAGTAATTGGGAATGTTTGTCCAACATCTGAGCAATTAAATACAGTCGGTGGAATATTTAATATTACCGTACAATTGTCCGATGAACCATCGTTAATCTCGGATGCAGAAAGCGTATAGTGTCCTGTGCTGTCTAAAGACACGGTAATATCTTTGCATCTGGCAACAGGTGGTATTAAATCCCTTACGGTTACAGTGGCTTGACATGTGGCTTGCCGTCCCGTATTTTCTATAAGGGTAACAGAAACCGTTTTGGATGGGTAATCATTGCAGTTAAATGACGCTATATGATGGCCGTCTACTTTCGCATGCCATATTCCGCCGGGAACAACACTATTAATAAGGTCAATTAAATCAAGAGCCGGAATACTTGCATTTCCTGTTGCGTCTAAGGAAACAGATTGGTCATTTCTACACACTGCACTAAGAGGTGTTATAACCGTCTCGTAGGCCCCACGGTCTTTATCAAAATTTTGAGGTCTCGGAACCATACGCACATCGTTATTAAAAGCAATTACAGGGTCGCCTGTATCATGGAAGGGAGAGGTGGACTGTAATTCGAATTCAGGCGGAACAGTAGAAAAAAATGGGTTCTGGTTTTGATTTGCATTGGTGAATTGCAAAGTTGGGATACCACATGTGATTGGAGAACCCGCTGGACAAACCGTTTGTAAACACAATCCGCCAGAAGGGGTGTTTTCCCAGAAAATAGAACTGTTGATGATTGAACTTGTTGAAGTATTAAAACCCAAATAACCGCCACTTGCTAAACCATACATACCACCTGCTGTAGTATCGACAGTATTTTCAACAAAAGTGCTAAACAGTACTGTTATATCAGCCTGGTTGGAGAAAATAGCACCACCACCTCGTATAGGATTTCCTGCAGTATCTAATTTCCTTTCTGCCCTATTCTGATAAAAAACCGTATTTTCTATTTTTAGCAATGGAGTTGCCGTTGGCGTTCTCTCATTTGCGATAGCACCACCGGACACCGCAGCACGGTTCCCAATAAAATGACAGTTGGAAACAGTAACTGTGCCACCCCAGTTATACAAACCGCCTCCACGCCAAGTATGATAATCACCTGGAAGACCTACAGCATAACCCCCCGTAATAGTAAAACCATCAATACGAATGTTTAATGCCGCACCTGTTTGTTTTCCTACAACAATTACATGATATGCGGGCGCCCCCCCTCGCGAGCGAGAACCATCTATTACGGTAATGGCTAAACGTGGGTTTCTTTGATTTAAATTAGTCTCCTGAAGTCCATGATAGCCTTCAAATCCGCCATACAGTTGAACATTCTCTTCAAGAATCAAAGAGCCCATAACAGGAAGATTTCCCCAAACATTAGGACGGTCTTCGTCATAAATATAACCGCCCCCATTAGGTCCACCGGCAACCCAGACTTGGTCCCCGCCTAATGCCCATGCGAGGTCTATACCTTCTTGAATTGTGTCAAACGCAGTAGCCCAACTGAGCCCGTCTTCCACTCCTCCCGGACGAGGAGCCATCTTGTCTACATAGACGATTGATTGTGCCGGCATTGCAATCCCGAGTATACAAAGGACTACCAGCACTGCTAACATTGAGTCCAGCCTTTTAATATACATAAACTGTTCCTTTATTATATTGTTGTTAAAGGTTAAAAAAGTTTAATAAAACAAAAAAAGATGCCCTCCTAAATGAAGGACATCTTACATTCCGTAAATTAATCATGAGATTTCTTTTAATAAAGATTTCCTTTTCATCACCCCCAAATGAAATAGGATAATCATGAGTTATTTTTTTAGCCACTCAAATACCTCCATTAATGTGAAAAGAATTTTTTATTTTTGTAATTTTTCTGCCTCTAATTATAATAAAGGTGTATGTATTATAATAAAAAAAATATCATTTGTCAAGTAGTTTTTTTATTATTATCACATAATATTTTGATTTTTTATTTTTTTAGCCATTGCTGGAGTTCCCTGGATAAAATATCTGCAATGAGTTGATGTCCCTCCGGAGTAGGATGTCCATCTATTGGGAAAAAGAGATTGGGATTTTTTTTTGTTTACGAAAAGGTTCTGTTAGGACAAAACAGGGAAGTTGAGCACACTCTGCAGATATAATAAAATGTTTATCTATATTTTCAGAAGTCAACATTTCAAGCGATACTTCAAATTGCAATCGTTTTATATTTTCCCATGCATTCTGATTTACATAAAAACTCTGGGGTATGCTAACAACTACTGTTTTTGCCCCTATCCTCTCCCCTATAGAGGCTATTTCTATTAATATCTGCGTTAATTTTTCAATACAAGGTTGAATGGAAGGGCTGGAACTGTCTTCTAACGGTTTCGTAGTAATCTCAGGGGTTTTTATCGCGATAGAGATTAGGAAAGGGTTGATTAATCCATCCAGAAACGCAGAACGAATGTTTTCATCAAGAGATTGAAATCTGGCTCTCTCCTTTTCATTAAACGGCATAAGTATTTCTTGGGCAGAATTTCGAGCAGATTGTTGGTTTTTTTCTGCATCGGTAAATAAAGGGGGTTTGTTTCGGCTCATTTTTATCAGATATTTTTGAGTGAAATATTTCTGAATGTTTTTGGTGATGTTAGGGAAAAGATAATATAAAGTTTCGTAAAGGATATTTTTGTTCATCGAATTTTTTATTTCAGACCCACAAACAGCCAGTAAGTCGTCCCCCTGTAATAAGGCTATAAGGACAAGGTCGAGCTCTAATAATGGGATAGAAACCTTTGCTAATTCAAGATAGAAAAGAGGGTCTGTGCCCGGTTTGCCTAGATTCACTGTTTCTACAATTTTACCAATAACCTTAATTTTATTTTCCAATCGACGCACCCATGTATCTGTGATATCAACTCCCCAACCATAGGTATAAGAATCACCGAAAACGAGTATGCGGAATGTATTTTTATCTTTTGGGATGCTAATCTCTTTGTCTCGTATGCCGATGGAATTAATCGTCACATGATAGCGAAAATCCGTAGAAACAAACTCTTCCTTCGAGCCGGATGGGAAGATAAGAGATATTCGATCCCTTAAATAGTAGTCGTAGGGAAATGTAAGAATATTGTCTATAACATATAAAATAACAAATTAATAAATACAGTTAGAATAGAAAAGAACAGAAGAAAGAGTTCTTTCCAACCAAAACGGACTTTTCTTTCTTCCGGCATAGTTTATCCTTATTCTCTTTTCCATCCGAACAAATTGAAGGTATCAGACCTAATCAACAAATTGCTTTTTCTTTTATGTTGGTGCTCGCTTCCATAAAAGCACCGATACGAACAGAAACAAAATATTCGCACTCCAGGCTGATATTAGAGGGGGAAGCGTCTGCAGATACCCCAAACCCGTAAAGAGGATAAAACAGAGCATATAGCAGAGTGCAGATATTACCGTTATACCGAAACTCATCACAAATCCACCCCGTTTCCAGAGTACAGACAAAGGCAGAGCAAGTAATAACATGATGAACACGCTTACGGGTCGGGCTATCCTTGCATACCAATCTACTTCATATTTGTAAGTCGGGATACCGAAGAAACGGGCTCGTTGTATTTCTTGATGGAATTGCTTCCATGTTTTTAGTTCTTGAGGCCTATCAAGTGCAAATAATGTTTCCGGGGATTCGGTAAAAGGAGCGGGTATTTGTGTAATTCGAACCACTTCCTGCTCCATGTCCTTTTTAGGATAAAGGATAAAGTGTCTGCCTTCCTCGATAAACCACCTGTTCTGTGTGTTATCCCACCAAATATATCGTGCTCGTATTTCATCAATACGGTCTTCCTGAATACGATGAATAACAACATCCCTGCCTGTCATGGCTTCTCGATTGAATCGCAAAATGTGACAGGTCCAGTTTCCACTTAGATTCGTCCAACTGACACCGGAACGCGTATCCCCTAAATGGTAGGAGAAATATCTTTTTTCTATGTTTTGGAATTTTTCTGCACACCATACACCGATGGTATCTTCTATAAAAAAACTTCCAATGCCAATACCTATCCCTGTAAGAATGGCACTTGTTGTAATTCTTATTAGTGGGATTCCCCCGGAAAGCAATGCCGATATTTCGCCTTCTTGTGTACTTCGTCCCCAGACTAAAAAGGTAGTAAGCATAACTCCTGCAGAAAGGAAATGGTATTGAAAAAAAACTTTCGGTAGAGAAAACAAATAATATTGGGCAATAATGATAAAAGGCACATTATATTTCTGCACGGATTCCTGGCGTGTTGCGAAGAAATCAACAATGATATACAAGAAAGCAAGAGCAATTAATACCCGTAAAAAGGTTCTTATCCACCCCGAAAAATAATATTTGTCTATCGTCTTCATAATCGGTCTGCCTTTATTAAAAGAAACAAACCCAGTCCACCTATCAAGATATTGGGGATTTGCTGGATAACACATTTTAGATAAAGGGGCATCAGTCCACCTCCTCCCACTGCTTTGAAAAGAAGGAAATATAATCCGAAAATTATAAAGCCCGCTGAAAAGGCATAGGTCCGGCCTGCTCCACGCATTCGCACACCTATCGGCGACGCAATCAATCCCAATGCCAAACACATCAAAGGGAAAGAAAGTCGTTCTGCAATTTCACTGCGGAACTTTTTGACATCAGAAAGGAGTGGTAGTCCTTTTGTCCTTTCATAGTCTTGAGAAATGCGTCGGTGTTCTTGTAATAATTCGCGAAGGGACATCCCTGTGCGGAGACGAATTGCCTCCATCGGCTGGAGTGGTGGAATTGTTTTTTCTAATCTCTGGAAACTTCCCCGCACAACTTGATGGTTCTGTTCTTGTGACTCTATCCAGAAGCCGTTAAACATCTCCAGCACATTTTCATCTTTCCCTTTACGCCATCGTGCTTTCTCCGCATAGAAAGCCACCATTTTCCCTTCTTCTCCGGGCTGAAGCACAACAATATCTAACAATTCTCCTTTATTAGTTCTCCCACGAATGTAGACTCGCAATTTACCATATTCATACATTCGCCCTGTTGGAATCATATCCAGAGACATGCGTAAAGGCAAATCCTTACGAGCCAATTTCATAAACTGTCGGAAAGCCCACGGTTGAGCTATATCTTGAACAAAAAAGCACAAGATGCTAAGCAAAAAAGATAAGACCACTGCCGGCATGGCTATCCGACGCATCGATATACCTCCCGCCGTCATTGCTATAATTTCGCGGTATCGGCTCATTCGGTCAAACATCAACATCAAACCAAAAAGGAAAGTTACCGGGATTATCATGCCGACCATCATCGGAAGTGCATAGAGAGACATCCATATAAAATCTGTTACCTGCAAGGGGGCGACAGGAAATTCTTCAAGTAACTCCTTCACCTGCTGTTGGAGTATTCCGCTAATCATCAGCACTGCAACTGCAGAAAAAGCAATAAACATGGGCGGAATAATCTGTCGAAGTATATATCTGTCAATTCGTGTTATAATCATGCCTATCTTGTCTGTCCGTTAAATATTGTATTGTTCATAAACTTATATTTTAATCGATATATATAAATAAACGGTATTTTTAAACCACACAGTATTTGTTCATCGCCTGTAATGAATCTGAGTAGAGATCTAATAAAGAAAATCCAAAGGCGTGTCTTAAAATGGTATTCTCAACATGGAAGGGCTTTACCGTGGAGGGGAACCAAAGACCCTTATAAAATATGGTTATGTGAAATCATCCTGCAACAAACCCGCATAGAGCAAGGAACTTCCTATTATTTACGATTTCTCGAACAATTTCCTACCCTGGAACACCTCGCCCAAGCAGATGAAACACAAATACTCAAAGCCTGGGAAGGATTGGGCTATTATACCCGTGCCCGAAACCTAATGAAAACAGCAAAAATTGTTTATCACCAATATCAAGGACACTTCCCACAGACCTATGAAGAACTTTTAAAACTGCCCGGAATAGGTCCTTACACGGCTTCTGCAATAGGAAGCATCTGTTTTAATCTCCCAATCCTAACCATTGATGGGAATGTTCGTCGTGTCCTTTCCCGTCTATTCGAATTACACAACAAACCGGACTCCCCACCCCTTCACCAAATAATCCAGCAAATAGCAAAACAAGTTATCTCAAAAAAATACCCGGGCAATTTCAATCAAGGGTTGATGGACATCGGTTCGATTATCTGCATACCAATTCATCCAAAGTGTAGGGAGTGCCCTTTAATAAAGTGTTGTTCTGCATACCAACACGGGACACAATCCTTGTTCCCGGAAAAGAAAAATACCCGTCCACTCCCTGTTCTCCATTGGGCTGTATTCGTGATTCTTAATAAAGACGAAATCTTGATAACTCGAGAAGAAAACCAAAACTTCCTAAAAAACCTTTATGCTTTGCCCACAGTAGAAATGGATGAGGATAATCATAAAATTAATAATCATCCAGAAAATATATTTATTCAATTAACAAAACAAATAAACCTACCCAATAAAGTAAAATGGGATTTCTTATTGACTACCCGGCGGAAATATTCCCATCGCACAATACACTTTCATGTATATATAACACGGTTAAAATTCAAAAAACTTTCCACCAAACATTATCTATGGGTACCTCTCAAGGATGTTCCGTATTATCCCTTTTCCCGTGCATTTACGGATATTATAAAACAAATTCCTTCGTGATAAATAGATTTCATGTTTTATAGTATCCTACTGCGTTTTATTGTTTTTACCTACTAAATTTACAATTGCAGGGGTAATGTCTTGAAGATTATATACAGGAGCGGAACAGGTTTGGTTATAACAAAACAGAGCTATGCTACCCCCTGGTTCATTGGATAGATCCCTGTTCCTTTTGAGGACGAAGTAAGGATATTTTGAATTGTATATTTGTAGCAACACAGGGAAGGGGAAAATTGCAGTTCCGCCCGAGAATATTGTACATTCAATGGGACGATGTTTTAGCAAAAGCATTGTATTTAACCATGCCGGGAAAGCCTCCGGCGCTCGCTGTATCCAACCATAGTATCCCTGACATAATTGTTCTGCTAAATCCAGATACTCTGAATTAGCAAGGAAACCTAATTTTGCCATAGCAAATGCAGAGATTGCATTACCCGAGGGCTCTTGATGGTCAAGAATCGGTTTTGAGGATACAGGATACTGCTTACGAATACGATGGGATGTCCGGTAGAAACCAGTTCCCTCCTCATCCCAAAAAAAATGTATCATTTTTTCTGCCAACATTACTGCTTTTTCAATCCAGTACTCATTCAGTGTTGTCTCGTACAAATCCAATAATGCGACAATAAATAACGCATAATCTTCGATAAAGCCTTCAATTTTTGAATTACGCAAAACATGAGGTAAAAAACCTAATGTTTTGTAATCATTGAGGAAATTATCTGCAGTCCCTATAGCAATTTTTTGATACTTCTCTCCGTTCGGAGATAGGACGCTCGCCTTTGTAAATGTACTTATTGCAAGGGCATTCCATGAGGTTATACACTTGTTATCCTTCACAGGTTTTTCTCTGTTCTCACGAAAAGAAAACAGTTGTTTTAGATGAGGAATGAATTCGTAATATTTTTTTATACATTGGTTTATGTCCCCATATACCATGCCTGCATATTTTGGGTCGGGGATATTCTTCCCTGTAAACACTCCTTTACCTGTGGGTAAGAGTTCCTTCCAGTTTCCTTCAGTTTCGATACCAAAAAATTTACAAAATTCATCAGAATCCTCGCCCAGAATATTTTTTATATCGTCGTACCTCCATACATAAAATTTTCCTTCTTCATGTTCACTATCGGCATCTTGAGACGCTAAAAAACCTTCTTTCTCATTATATAGTTCTCGGAGTAGGTAGTTTAATGTGTTCTCTGCAATAAATTTAAAGAAAGGGATTTGAGTTTGTGTGTAGCATTGGAGATAAGCATTTGCTAACTGGACATTATCATATAGCATTTTCTCAAAGTGTGGAACATGCCAGATACGATCTGTGCAATATCGATAAAAACCTCCCCCAACATGATCATGAAGACCTGAAAGAGCAAGATTTAATAGTGTTCTTTTCACCATTTCTCCTGTATGTGCATCATGATAGATACCTGTATAACATAAGAGAAAAGGAAGAACAAGGTTTGGTGGAAATTTGGGTTCCAGACCCCAACCCCCATTTTCCTTATCAAAATTGTGAGACAATGAATAGACCGCTTTATCTAAAAGAGGTTTGTAATCTTGCCCCTCACTCGGGATAGGTGGCAGAGTTAAATGTGACTGTATCAAAGCCGTAAAATTAATACTTGTTTTCTCGATTTGTTCCCGTTTCTCTGTCCATAATTGCTGGATATATCGTAATATGTCCAGAAACCCGGGATGCTGTCCAATTGGATAAGGAGGGAAATAGGTACCACCAAAAAAAGGCCTCAGATCCTTTGTAAGGAATACAGAGAGAGGCCATCCACCTGAACCGGTCATTTGTACTACAGCGTGCATATAAATTTCGTCAATATCAGTATGTTCCTCACGGTCGACCTTAACGGGAATAAAATATCGATTTAGTACCTCTGCTATTTCTGGATTTTTGAAGCATTCTTTCTGCATAACATGGCACCAATGGCATGCGGAATAACCAATTGATAAAAAAATCGGTTTCCCTTCTTCTTTTGCCCGATTAAAAGCATCGGGGCCCCATGAATACCATTCTACAGGGTCATCTGCATGGGATCGAAGGTATATGCTCCTTTCGTCAGCAAGTCTGTTCTTTGCCATATTACAAATCAATTCTCCTTATTTTAAAAAAAAGTGGGGCGATGTGGCGGAGAGGAAAAGGGGACCAGGGAATGGGGAGGGTATGCCACATCGCCCAAGGGAAAGGGCTATGGTATGTTGTTTTGTAAGAATCTTCGTATTCAAATTTATTTTATCTAATATAACACTCTTCCTTATAAATTTATTTCTTAACTTCCCGGAGTGGTTAACATTCCTTTTAATTCATCCATAAATTCATTTATATCACGGAATTGCCGATACACTGATGCAAATCGAACATAAGCAACTTCATCCAATTTTTTTAATCGCTGAATAACCGATTCACCAATTTCCCGCGATGTAACTTCCTGTTTACCTGCATTAAACACAGTTTTCTCAACATCATCAATTAAAGCCTCGACCTGTTCTAAACTAATCGGTCGCTTATGAATTGCTTTAATTATTCCCTGTTTTACTTTCCAGCGTTGATAATTCTCATGCCTACCATCTTTCTTCACTACCATCGAACTTACCTCTTCTACGCGTTCGTATGTGGTATATCTCCGTCCGCATTTTAAGCATTCTCTACGCCGTCGTATTGCATTTCCTTCGAGAGAGGTTCGACTGTCCACAACCTTACTCCGTGCATGATTACAAAATGGACACTTCATAATTTATTCCTTTTCTTATAATCAATTTAACTATCAATATATGGGATGAGTTTTATTTTATACAATTTTATATACAACATATAGTAAGTTTTCTTGTTTTTTCAATTATAACAAATATATATTGTATTAAATCCTGCATTTTACTACTTTATCATATTTAAATTCGTTTGTCAAGAATAAAATGACAAAAAAGTATCACCATATTTTTCTTCACGATATTTTTGGAAAGGAGGGAATTGTTCGGGTGGGCAATTAAATTGGCTATGTTCAATAATTAGCAAAGCATTTTGGGAAAAAATCCCATGTTCTTGCATAGAAATTAAAAGGGGAAGCCATCTTGTAAATTCATATGGAGGGTCCATAAATATAATGTTCATTTCTACAGGTAATAGCGATACATCACGAGGTAATTCGGCTCTTATAATAATACCTTTATCTATAAAATGGGTCTTTTTTAAGTTTGTCTCAATATAATGTGTGGTTCGTTTAGAAGATTCTACAAAATAGGCACACTTCGCACCTCTACTCAACGCTTCTATTCCATTGGCCCCTGTGCCCGCAAAACAATCTAAAAATTTTGCATTTTCCACCCGAGCACGAAGAATGTCAAAAAGAGAAGTTCGCACTCTATCCAAAGTAGGTCTTGTTTCTCTACCGGGTGGAACTACTAATTTTGTTCCTTTTGCTGTTCCTGCAATTACACGCATAAAAAATTTTTTAGTTTATCACTTTATAAATTTAGATTATAGAGGATAATTGGATAAATAAAAAAAGGAGGGAAAGAATATTTCCCTCCTGGAAAACTTTAAGTATATTTTTTATTTAGTAATGGGGATGATTATGGGCCCCAGCCTTTTCTTCTTTCTTCTCAGGAATATCTGCTACAAGACATTCTGTCGTGATAATCATACTGGCAACACTAACTGCATTTTGCAATGCACAACGGATAACTTTCGCCGGGTCAATGATTCCTGATTTAATTAAGTCTTCAAAATTTCCTGTATCTGCATTCAAACCTACATTCTCTTTTTCTTCTTCCAATTTAGCACAGATTAATTCCCCATTCAATCCTGCGTTATCTGCAATCTGAATTAATGGGATGGTCATCGCTTTCTTTAACAAATCCACACCCAAACCTTCATCCCCATTCAATTTTAAGTTACCCAATACTTTACGGGCACGAAGAAGAGCAACACCACCACCGGGAACAAAACCTTCTTCAATTGCAGCACGAGTAGCATTTAGAGCATCATCGGTTCTGTCTTTCTTTTCTTTCAATTCGGTTTCTGTCGGAGCACCTACACGAATAACGGCAACTCCACCGGCCAATTTTGCAAGGCGTTCCTGTAATTTTTCACGGTCGTAATCAGAAGTTGTTTCTTCAATCTGTCTACGAATTTGTTCACATCTCGCTTGAATATCCTTTTTCTTACCGGCACCTTCAATAATGGTCGTATAATCTTTTGTGACTTCAATTCGTTTGGCTTTGCCCAATTGGTCAAGAGTTACATTTTCTAATTTAATACCTAATTCTTCAGAGAAAAACTGACCGCCTGTTAAAATAGAAATATCTCTCAGGATTTCTTTTCTCCGGTCGCCAAAAGCGGGAGCCTTTACAGCACAAACCTTCAATATGCCTCGTATCCTATTTACGACCAGAGTTGCTAATGCTTCACCTTCGATATCCTCTGCAATAATCAGCATCGGTTTCCCTGTCTGAGCAACTTTCTGGAGAAGAGGTAATAGGTCATGAATACTGCTTATTTTCTTCTCATAGCAAAGAACATAACATTCTTCAAGAACTGCGGTCATATTATTAGGGTCTGTTACAAAATAGGGCGAAAGATAACCACGATCAAATTGCATACCATCGACAATTTCTACCTCTGTTTTCAACCCTTTCCCCTTCTCTACTGTAATAACTCCATCATTTCCAACCTTATCGATTGCATCCGATATAAACTGTCCAATTTCTTTATCTCCATTTGCAGAAACGGTAGCAACTTGTCGTATTTCATCAGAATTACGGACTTTTTTACTCATATTGGCAATGGCTTTAACTACTTCTGCTAAGGCTTTATCCATTCCGCGTTTAATAGCCATCGGATTGGCTCCTGCTGTAACCAGTCGAATCCCTTCATGAACCATCGCTTGAGCAAGCACCGTTGCGGTCGTTGTTCCATCACCTGCAGTATCATTTGTCTTACTTGCCGCTTCTCGTAACATCCGTGCACCCATGTTTTCAAAAGGATCTTTCAAGTCTATTTCTTTTGCAACAGTTACACCATCTTTTGTTACCGTAGGTGAACCATAAGTTTTCTCTAACAAAACATTACGACCACGAGGACCTAATGTTGCTTTGACGGCATCTGCCATTACATCTACTCCTTGAATCAATTTTTCTCGTGCTTCTTCACCGAAAACAATTTGTTTTGCCATAAGAAATTCCTCCTCCTTAAAGGGTTAAATAAGTTCAATTAAGGAAAATGTTTATTTTTTTACATTTTTCTGTTAGCACTCGCCTTTGGTGAGTGCTAATATAATATCATATATATAATCGTTTTGCAAATAATCTTTACTGACAAAATAAACAAAATTTTAAATTGCCCTTCTTTTTTAAGTCAATACTTGAATTATGGGTTAAGTAGTCGCATCTGTATTTACATATTTTGATAAAATATTGAACTAATCATTAATTTTGAAATACAATTGCTTGTAATTTTTTGAATCAACAATTGGGATAAGGGTAAAAAGATGGATACAAAACCGCTTTCTTCTATATTGTCAAAATTTGATAAGGTGCGAGTTCTTGCAATCGGAGATATTTATTTAGATGAGAATGTTTACGGAAAGGTAACGGAGGTAAGTTTAGAAGCACCTATTCCCGTCCTGGAGGTATTGGAACGGCGGTATAACCCGGGTGCTTCAGGAAATGCGGCATGTAACGCCTCTGCACTCGGAGCAAAGGTTTATATGATAGGTGTTATTGGTTCCGATTCAAATGCAGAAATATTGAAGAAGGAATTTCAAAAACGGAATGTAAATATCGATTATCTGGTTGTTGACCCTCTGCGTCCTACAAATACTTATGGCAAACTTCGAGCAGGTGGGCATAACATACCGACGCAGGAGGTTCTACGCACCGATACACCGCGTCCAAAACCCATTTCTGGCAAAGTGGAAGAACAGGTAATAAAGAATATAGAGAAAGTCGCAAGAAAAGTAGATGTAATAATGGTAGGAGACCAGGTATCTTCTGTAATTACACCCAATGTATTATTGGCACTAACAGAATGTGCTAAAAAACATCGCTTAATTACGGTCGCTGATTCCCGCACACGAGCCCATATTTTCAAAGGATTTGATGTAGTCCTTCCAAATGACAAAGAAGCCGGTATTGCAACAGGTATCAATGTGGTAGATTACGATACCCTAAAGAAGGCAGGAAAGGCTTTACTTAAAACGGCGAAAAATGCTCTGGTTACACGGGGACCCGATGGCATTACCATTTTCTATGAGGATGGCCGAATTGAAGATGTCCCGATTGCTCCTGTTCAGGTTATTGATGTTACAGGTGCCGGCGACACGGTAACCGCTACAGTTGCTTTAGCATTGGTTGCAGGAGCCAATTTACATGAATGCGCAGTATTAGGAAATACTTCTGCGGGGGTTGCGGTAGCCCAGCATGGTGTCGTTACTGTTTCCCGTGAAGAGGTTGAACAAGCTCTACGAAGTGCGGGTGGTCCTTTCAAACTCAAAACATTACAGCAATTGAAAAAGACCATCCAGCAGTTGAAAGAACAGAACAAAAAGATTGTATGGACAAATGGTTGTTTTGATATTATACATGTAGGACACATTACTTACCTTATGCGAGCAAAGAAGGAAGGAGATGTATTAATTGTAGGCTTGAACAGTGACCGTTCTGTCCGTCAAATAAAGGGGGAAGGAAGACCCGTTATCAATGAGCACAATCGAGCACTTGTTCTGTCAGCACTGGAATGTGTGGACTATATTGTATTATTTGATGAAAAATCTCCTCTCCCCATTATCAAGCAATTAAAACCGGATGTTTATGCAAAAGGTGGGGATTACACAATTGACACATTGGTTCAATCTGAACGAAGGTTTGTAGAAAGTTATGGCGGACGGATTGCCCTTATTCCCGGTGTTGAGGGACAATCTACAACAAGTATCATTCATAAAGTTAAGGGGAAATCATAAAAATATTTTGATTATTGTATCGTCCAATATTTATTAAAATAGTTTTCGCTGACTATAGAAATTTTGCCTGCGACGCATTGATTCGCTGAAATAAGAAAACACCGACCTTACGAAGTAGTTTATCCAACCGAACAATTGGTAAACCCAATACATTGTAATAACATCCATCATATCGAGACACCAGCAAACTCCCCGGTCCATCCACAGTATAGGCACCTGCCCGGTCTATGGGATTTACTACATGTACAAAGGTTTCAATTTCTTCGTCTGTCAGAGGACGAAAGGTAACATCGGTTGTCTCCGAACCTCTGGTTTTTCGTCCGTCTGCTGTATTGGCCACTGCAATACCTGTAATAACCTGATGTGTATTTCCTGATAGACGGCGAAGCATATCCCGCGCCTCTTCTATATCCCGCGGTTTGCTCAAGACTTCACCATCACAAAAAACGAGTGTATCTGCAGAAATAATGACCGCAGGATAAGCCAACCGAGAGGCCACCTCCTCACATTTTGCACAGGCGTTCTCCTCCACCAGAGTAGTAGGGGAGGCTCCCTCATCCACTTCTTCAGCATAACTAACAATTACTTCAAAATCAATACCAATAGATGCTAACAATGAACGACGCCGAGGTGACGCAGAAGCAAGGACAAGAGGGAGTTTACAATCTTCCATAGAAACTGCTCCGTAATTGATTATTTTTTAACAGGGTCAAGGTCTTTTATTTCTATTTTAGGTTTTTCTATTGAAGGGGAAGGTTTGTTTTCTTCAAAGGCTTCCTCTGTATCCTCTTTTTTTACCCTTTTCGGTTTTGGAGATGTATCAATATATTTTTCTTCCAATTTTACCGGGTCAGGGATTCGTTTTCCTTCGCCCGAAACAGTTTCTTTATATTTATCGTTCTCAATTATATTTGTTCCCGAAGGTAAGTATATCTGTGTATCTTCCAGCCGAATCTTTCCATTTATTTCCGTATTTTCAAAATCAACGATGACCTGGACATTATCCTTATTAACAACTCGCAAACGATACGGCAAAAAGGTATCATCAAAAAGATATAAAACAATTTCTTCAAAAGGCGAATCTTCCTCGTTGTCCGAAAACGGTCGAATAGAGACTCCCTGTTTTCCCCGTTCGTCCGATAAACGGATAGGTACAACATGGTATTTTTTCCGGAGTGTATTCAGGTCTTCCGCAAATGCAAAGAAAAACAACTCTGTTTCTGCAGAATCTTTCAAGTCATAAATAGTTACTTGTTTTATATCCGGTTCATATTCATAAATTCGTTTTTCTTCAACCACAGTGAATTTCTGGGGCTCATCTATCGTAAAGACCATTCTTTGTGGTTTTATAAACACAAGTGTTCCTGTAGTTGTGTAAATTTCATCAGGATAAATATCTTTTTGGCGAAAAGTTGCAGAAAGGACCTGTATCTTCTCTCTCGATTCGGTATATTTTTTAAAGAATGCGTCTAATTCCCTGTCTTCATCGTTGTTTTGACTATATATAAAATTTTGAAGAGAGACAAAACATATTATTATAAAAAAGAAAGATATAAACGGCTTAATCTTTATCATCTTGTTTTTCTTCTTTCTCAATTAAGGAATCTAAACTTAAATCAATAGACAGGGCCTGGTCAAGGGACTTCCGAAGTCCAGTCAGCATTTTTTCACGATTTTCAGGAGAGATATTCTTTATCTGTGTAGATTCATATTCAGAAAGCATCGACTGGAAAGAAAGAAAAACTGTTTTAACTTCCTGATGGAACCGGTCGCGTAGATGTATCAGGTGTTGGATTTCCTGTTCCAACCGAAGGGGTATTTGTTGTGCTCGTGTCTGAGCCTCTGTGATAATGGCTTCCGCCTGTCTCTGGGCACTTTCGATAATATCCTCATTCAATTTCTGAGCGGAGTTTAAAGCACTTCGCAAAACAGATTCTTCCTGTCGATAAAATTCCACCAGTTTTGTTTGCTCATCAATCTTCTCTTTTAACTCCTGAATGCGTTCTAAAAGGAGTTCTACGGTATCTGCTACACGATGAAGAAACTCGTCCACAGTTTCGATGGAATAACCACCAACAATACTTTTTGGAAAACGCTGAGCATAAATCTCGCTCGGTGTCAGTATCGTTTCCGCTCCTAACACTTCTGATATAACTTTATCTTTTCTCATAGGTTGACCTCAAACAGGTTATTATATGAATTGTATCACTCCAGAGTGTCTCGTTTCTTATTATCCCCAATTTATTTTCCGAGTTCCTGTGCTCGACGGTATGCGGAATGAATACCTTCTATCACAATGGATTTTAAATTTTTACTTTCCATCGTTTTCAATGCAGATTCCGTAGTTCCTCCTTTTGAAGTTACACGGGCACGAAGCACTTCCGGCAAATCGTTGCTACTTATAAGGAGTGAGGCGGACCCAAAAAAAGTTTGACGAACCAGAGATAAGGTCGTCTCTTCGGATAATCCCAATGACTTTCCCGCTTCTATCATGCATTCACAAAGGTAAAAAAAATAGGCGGGTCCACTTCCGCTTATAGCGGTAATCATATCGATTTGTTCCTCGGGAACGGTAACCGTTTTTCCCACAGATTGGAATATTTGCTGAGCCATGATTTTATCTTGTTCATCACATTCACCGCTAAAACTGATTGCGGTAATTCCTTCACCCACCAGTGCAGGTGTATTGGGCATGGTTCGGACTATTCGCAGGTCCGGATTTCCTAATAGACTTTTATAATAACGAATAGAGACACCGGCAACAATAGAAACAACAAGGTCTGATTGGCCTATGACGGGTGATAATGGTTGTAACGCAGATTGAATTAATTGGGGTTTTACCGCAACGAGGAGTATATGGGCATTGTTCAATAATTGTTCTGCACAAGGAACAATCTGAATGCCAAGATTTTTTGCGTCCTGTTGTTTATCTTCTGCAGGGTCAAATATGAAAATCTGTGAAGGTAAAAAAATACCTTTTTTTAATAATCCCTTCACAATTGCCTGCCCCATATTTCCAAAACCCAATAGAGCAAGCATTTTTTTCTGCTTTTCTTCCTGTAACATACGATATCTCCTTTAAAGGACCTTTCCATTATTATCATTATTCAGGGACAGTATCATAGGGACTTCATCACATGTCTCACCATACTTTGGACAGCGAGCACAATCTTTCCTGATTTTATAGGGTAATTGCTCTAATGAGGTTTTTTGAAACCCTTGTTTCCCAAAAAAATCAGGGCATCGTGTCAGCACATAAACCTTCGGAATACTCAATTCTCTGGCTTCGTCCAAAACAGCATGTAACAACATCCTTCCGATACCTTTTCGCCGAATGTCATTACGAACAATTAATGTTCTAATTTCTGCAAGATCTTCCATATCAATATGCAAAGAGACACATCCCCCAAGTCCACTCTCATCAGCATATACATAAAAATCACGGACATTCTCATAGAGTTCCTCTAAAGTTCTCGGAAGAACAAAGCCTTTTACAGAGGCGCTATCAATTAATGCTTTTAACTGAACAACTTCAGATAATTTCGGTTTACGAATCTTGTACATCGAACTTGCAAAATCCTACCTGTAAAATTTTTTGGATGTAGTATACTCATTATTAGAAATATATTAAAAATCCTTTTT